>CANQMJ010000101.1 GCA_947624945.1 uncultured Clostridia bacterium
CACCCGGGCGGCATTATCGTTGTGCCGAGCGAATACGAGGTCTATGACTTCACGCCGGTGCAGCACCCGGCGGACGACGCCGACTCGGACGTTATAACGACGCACTTTGCGTTTTCATATCTGCACGACACGATACTGAAGCTCGACGAGCTCGGTCACGATATTCCGACGAAATATAAGATGCTCGAGCGCTACACGGGAACGAGCGTCATGGACGTGCCGATGAACGACCGCGCCGTATACAGTCTTTTGACGTCGAGCAAGGCGCTCGGCATTAAAAAGGATCCGGACGAGCCCGGCACATACGGACTGCCCGAGCTCGGAACGCGGTTCGTCATGCAGATGCTGGTGGACTGCCAGCCTAAAACGTTCGGCGACCTCTTACAAATATCGGGACTGTCGCACGGCACGGGAGTGTGGCTCGGCAACGCGCAGGAGCTCATCAAGGACGGCACATGCGATATCTCGACCGTTATCGGATGCCGCGACGACATTATGCTTCGCCTGATACGTTACGGGCTCGACTCGTCGCTGTCGTTCAAGATTATGGAAAAGGTGCGCAAAGGGAAGGGCGTCGACCCCGAATACGAGGAGGAGATGCTCAAGGTCGGCGTGCCCGAATGGTACATAGATTCGTGCAAGAAGATACAGTACATGTTCCCGAAAGCGCATGCGGCGGCATACGTCATGTCCGCGATTCGTCTCGGGTGGTACAAGATAAACTATCCCGTCGAATTCTACGCCGCTTACTTCACGGCGGCGCCCGACGGCTTTGACGGCGAGCTCGTTTTGTCGGGACCGTCTGCGGTGAAAGCACGCATCGAGGAATACAACTCGAAGGGTGCCGACGCGACTCAAAAAGAGGAGACGCAGCTTGCGGCGCTCCAGATCGTGTATGAGTACTACCAGCGCGGGTTCAAATTCCTGCCCGTCGATATATTCAAATCCGACGCGACGGCGTTTTTGCCGGAGAACGGCAAAATTCGCGTGCCATTCATGTGCCTGTCGGGACTCGGCGGCGGCGCTGCCGAAAAGCTCGCGGCTGCGCGCGACAGCTTCGGCGGCGAACGGTTCTCAATCGAGGACTTGCGCGAGCGCTCGCGCGTGTCAAAGACCGTGATCGAGACGCTTCGCCGAAACGGCGTACTCGACGGTATCGACGAATCGAATCAACTGTCAATGTTCTTCTGATTTTTTGCTGGGGGAGAGGCTTTTTGTGAAAAGCTTCTCCCCGTTGCTTTTTTAGAAATAATTTTATATTTTTGCGACACCTTTTACGATATCGGACGTCTAATATGTGAAGGGCCCGAAAAATATAAACGAAAGGAGACGACATGGACAGCGGCGCGCAATGCTATCGGCGGTATCTCGACGGCGACGACGAAGCGTTTATCATCATCATCGACGAGTACAAATACGAGCTGACACTGTATCTGCGAACGCTCACGGGCGATATCGTGCACGCCGAAGAACTGATGGAGGATACATTTGCAAAGCTGTTCATTAATAAGCCGAAATTTGCGGGAAAAAGCTCGTTCAAAACGTGGTTGTTTGCGATAGCGCGGAATTTGGCGTATGACGACATGCGCCGCGCGTCGCACATATCGCCGACGCCGACGGACGAGCTCGAGGTCGCTGACGAAGAAGAAGACGTAGAGGCAAACTGCATAAAGGACGAGCGCAAACGCGCGCTTTACCGCGCGCTTGGCGAGCTGTCCCTTGACCAGCGTCAGGCGCTGCATCTGTTCTATTTCGAGGACATGAGCTGCGCCGAGATCGCGGCGGTTATGAAGAAAAACGTAGCGCAGGTTAAAAATCTGCTCAGCCGCGGCAGAGCGTCTCTGCGGCAAAAACTTGAAGAATGGGGGTTCTCATATGAGAACTAACGAAGAAATAATGGCGGAGCTTGTAAAGCGCCGTGAGAATTGCGAAAAAGAAAGGGGGAAAGGTATGAAAAAAGCGGTAATAAAAACGGTGAGTTTTGTTTTTGCGGCTGTTATTGCGATCGGCTTGTTTGTGGTCGTCAATTCAAACTCTGAGACGTTTGTGCCGGCGTCAATGGCGGATGCAAATATACATCTTATCGAAGATGGGCTGCCGCTGTTTGAATCGGCAAATATAATATGTTACGCCGAGAATATGCAGCTTGACGAGCTTGAAGAAGGCGTTACAGTCATTTATGGCAGCGATATTGATGTCGACGCGGTCGAAAAACAGTTGTTCGGCATCGACAAAAAGGAATTAAAGCGTCAAAGGGGAAAGACTTCTGCGGACACGGTCGAGCTTTTGCCCGGCGAAACCGATGACGTCGTACCTACAATCGAAATAACGTATATTCTCATGTTTTACAAGTACGGCGACAGAGTAGAACGGGAATACGTCAGTAGTACGTATAGTGCCGATGTAGACAGAGCAGTGATCGATAAATTCATCGATTATGACACTTCCGATATTGCGATCAAAAATTATACTAAGCAATTTATAAATAAACTCGTAGAGAACGGGATCATAGTTGATACAGAACCTCTGACATAGCGGCCGCAGTCCGACTAATGACGGCAAACTCAAAATCATTATAATCCCCATAGACAAATCCCCCTTTGTGTGGTACAATAACCGCAAAAGGGGGATCATCACATGAACATACTCATCATAGACGCGCAGGGCGGCGGCGTCGGAAAGCAGCTTGTCGCCGCGGCGAAGGAGACGGCGCCGTCGGCGCATATAACGGCGGTCGGCACGAATACGGCGGCGACGTCGGCGATGCTCAAAGCGGGCGCCGACACTGCCGCAACGGGCGAAAACGCCGTCGTCGTCGCGTGCAGACGCGCCGACATCATAATGGGACCTGTCGGCATTGTAATAGCAGACGCGATGTGGGGCGAGGTCACGCCTGCTATGGCGTGCGCCGTCGGCGCGTCGCAGGCGAAGCGTATACTTATCCCGTTCAACAGCTGCGATACCGTTGTCGTCGGCGTCGGCGAGTATTCGACAGGCAGACTTATCGAGGCGGCAAAAAATGAGCTTTCGCGCATAATAAACGCTTGACAAATCAAAGCTTTTGTGCTATAATTCAAAAAACGTCGGCAGGAAGCCGACAAAATGACAAAAATAAAACATAATGCGCGCTATGAAGGCGCGCGGGCATTACAGAGGTGATGTAGTGTCCGCGCGCCTTTTTCGCGAAAACAGAAAGGAATAGGGAATAATGGAAAATGCAAAGAAAACGACACCGCTCGAATCACACGCAGCGCTTCAAAAGCTGATATACTCGGCGCTGCTTTTGGCGCTCGCGTACGTGCTGCCGTATTTTACGGGACAGATACAGACTATCGGACAGATGCTTTGTCCGATGCACCTGCCCGTGCTTCTGTGCGGCTTTTTGTGCGGGTGGCAGTGGGGACTCGTTATAGGATTCACGGCTCCGATACTTCGCTCGCTGACGAATCCGATGCCGCCGATGTATCCGACGGCGATCGGCATGGCGTTCGAGCTCGCAACATACGGACTTATCGCCGGCATCATGTACCGCGCTTTACCGAAAAAGATAGGCTTTATCTACGTTGACCTTGTGACGGCGATGGTGGCGGGCAGACTCGTCTGGGGACTTGCGCGCCTTATCATGGCGGGGCTTGATCCGCAGAGCACATTCGGGCTCGCGGCGTTCTGGTCCGGCGCAATAACGACAGCGATACCGGGCATCATCGTGCAGATAGTGCTTATACCGGCGATCGTTTACGCGCTGCGTCGCGCGGGACTTGACCCGAACGGAAGATAAAAATAAGACAATAAAAACGGGCGGACCATGAAGGTCCGCCCTGACATTTTATTTCGCTGTAAACATCGCGATGAGCTCGTCGGTGTTGTTTTCGTTGTATGTCGCGAACGTGACGCAAACCATGTAGCTGCCCGATTTGATGCATACGAGCTTTTCATATACCTTGCCGCCGTTGAGCGACGCTTCAAGCTCGATAGCTGCGCGTTCTTTGCCGGCGAACATTTGCGTCGTCTTTGATTTGACTATATCGGAAAAACCGGACGATGCGAGCGATGCATCAAGATTTTCGAGTGATGCGTCTATATAGCCCTCTTCGCTGAGTATCGCGCCGTAGATGGCGTTGAGCTTTTCATATGTGATGTTTATTGAGCGCGTACTGTCGCTCGACAATGTGTATAGATCAAAGAATGTATTCGACTCGCGCATGAGCTTTGCGATATCGGACGAGCTTTGCCCGCTCGACGTATCGACGGTGAGATTGATCATTCCCGCGAGCTCGGTCATGTCCGCGACATACCAGTTGCCGTCGAACAGAACAGTCGCGTCGATATCGTCATTTGTATACCTGACGCCGCCGTTGTCCTCGGTGTAAACGCCGCCGGTTATATCGGAGTTTACATAAGAGTTATCTGTGTCGGCACTGTTGTCGCTGCTGTTGTTGCTGACACTGCTGTTGTTGTTGCCGCTGCTGTTGTTGCCTTCATTGACGACATCGTCGCCGTTGTCGCTGCTGCCGTCATTGGCGAGCATTGCGCATGATGAAAGCGGCAGTAACATGCACAGAGCGAGCAGCATCGCTGTGACGGATTTGAGGAGTTTCATTTTTTTGACCTTCCTTTATTTTTTTTGAAAAACATGTTTAATCGTTTGCGGACGGCTGCTGCGACGCGTTCGGAGAATTCTCATCCGCGAATTTGCAAATGCCGTCGGCGAGTGCATTTGCCATCTTTGTGCGCCAGGCAGGGTCGAGAATATTTTTCGCGTCGTCGGGATTCGTTATAAACCCGAGTTCCACGAGCGCCGCAGGTGCGTTAATGTGCTTCGTGACGTAATACGCATCGGCGAACGGATTTCCGTATGCTCTCGCTGCTTTTGCACTCGGGAAACTTTCATTGACGGATGATACCAAATAATTCGTAAGCTTTTCCGATTCCGCGCTTGACGAGAATATGCCTTCGTTATCCTCGTTGCAGTAGTAAATGCGCGTGCCGTTCACTGTCTCACTGTCATACGAATCGCAGTGTATCGAGATGAAGAGGTCGACGCTGTTTTCGTTCACATACGCTGCGCGTTCGTCGATGTAAAACAGATCGTCGTTGTCGTCTATACTCGACTTCGGTATTGTCTGTCCGTCATGCGTCAGCTTTGCGTAATATCCGCGGTCGTTGAGAATTTGAACGAGCTCTTTTGCAAATTCGAGCGTCATATCCTTTTCGGTCAGACCGCCGGTAAGATATTGCGACGACGCGCCGGGATCGTTGAATCCGTGACCGGGGTCGATGAATATAGTGTAGAGCATGTCGTCTGACGGCGTCACGGGCGTGTCCTGCGTGTCGGACGGCGAAGACCCGGTAGTCTGCGGGTCAAGCGCATCGGTTCCGCCGCCGACAGGAACGGACTGCGTACCCGTATTCGTACCCGAATTTGTGCCGGTGCCGTCGGAGTCATCGTCTTTGCGGCAGCTTCTGCTCGTCGCGATTATTATTATGAGGAGCAGCACGAAAACGAGGATAAGAACGAGAAACGGCGTAGGCTTGCGGAATCTGCGTTTGCGCAGACCGTTTGAACGTCCCTGTGGAGGTCTGCCCGAGCCGCTTCTCTGCGGAGGACGCTGTCCCTGAGGCGGTCTCGGTCCCTGTGGAGGACGTTGACCCTGCGGAGGTCTTTGCCCCTGCGTCGGGCGCTGACCTTGCGGCGGACGCTGCGGCGAGCCGTTCTGATATGGAGGATATTGACCGCCGTAGGGACGCTGTACATTGCCGTTCTGCGGATAATACTGTCCCTGCTGATTATTGTATGGGCTCTGACCTGCGGGCGGTCGGTAGCCGCTGTTTTGCCGGCTCCGACCATCATATTGACCGTTTTGATCGCCGCCGTACGGCGGCATATTTCTACCGTTGTTCATGATGTTCCTCCTCTGTTTATCTACACTTTTGCTCTATTTCAGTAATGTCCGCGCGAATTTAGCGTCTCGATCTCGTCATTTGTTAGATACCGCCATTTCCCGCACGGTAAGTCTCCGAGCTCGATGCCGCCGTAGGATATACGCGTCAGGCGCTTTATTTTGAGTCCGATAGAGTCGCACATGCGCCGGATCTGTCTGTTCCTGCCTTCATAGAGCGTCATTTTAACGACAGTTTCGTCCGAGTTCCGCGACAGCATGTCCACATCGCAGCGCATGATGGACTGCTCGCGTCCGTCTCTGTCAGTTATCGTCCGCATTTGACGCAGAGACTCAATTTTTTCGTTGGCGGCAAATCCCGGGAACACTACGCGGTATATTTTTTCCTTGCCGCCGCTAGGGTGAGACAGCATATTCGTCGTCTCTCCGTCGTCGGTCAGTATCAAAAGACCGTCCGAATACATGTCGAGACGCCCGACAGGGTAGATGCGCGCGTTTACGTCCGTGACAAGGTCGGCGACGCATCGCCGCCCGTTCTCATCGCTCATCGTCGTGACGACGCCGGCGGGTTTATTCAGCATTATATACGTGTACGGAGCGCTCCGTTTGACTTCGCGTCCGCGCACGGCGACGGTATCGCCATCGGTGACCCGGTCGCCGATTTTCGCGACGATGCCGTTGACGGTAACTTCGCCGTCGTCAATGAGATGCTCCGCGGCTCTGCGCGAGCACATGCCCGCGTCTGCGATGTATTTTTGCAGCTTTACCGAATCTTCGCTCATAGTGCCGATATTGATTCCGTCAGCCATGAAAGCGTGCGTATCAGCTTGTCGATGTTGAGTCCGCGCTCCGACATGACGGGCGACTCGAGCGTAAGCGTGCCACCGTACCGAGCATCGCGCAGCGACCGAAACAGTGCGGGGAAGTCGACCTTGCCCTCATTCGGATGCAGTATCGGGCGTATCGCCGAAAACTCGCGGAAACCGCCGCCGAAGTCGCTTATATGCATGTGCTCGATACGTCCCGACTCCATGTAGTCCGAATGTTGTATATCCGGATTCTGCCCGTGGAGCTGACCGAAGCGAACGTCATAGATGAATCCGCAGCGCTCGCCGACGAGCTCGTCTATCTCGTGCCAGCGCGACAACGGGTCGAGCGCGACACACGGAATATTTTCTATCATCACGCGTATGCCGTATTCGTCGGCAACGTCGAGCATGCGCGGCAGAAACGACAGATTATATTTGAAATTCGTGTCCGACTCCGAGTTGCCCCACAGATGGAGCACGACGCGATCTACACCGAGCGACGCCGAAAACTCGCAGTTGACGCGCCAAAGGCGCATCGACTCGCGCGCGTTATTCTCGCCGCCGTAGGAAAGAAGCGAGCCGATATCCTTGTCGGCATGAACGACGGCGACACGCAGTCCCGAGCGTGATATAGTCGCGGCAACGTCGTCAAGCTTATCATAGAAGAACGGCAGCATGACGAGTTCTATGCCGTCGGCGTTCGACGCGTCGACGACGCGGGGAAGCTCGCGTTCGATAACGGTATAGTCAAAGCCTACGACGCGTCCGACGACGGTGCCTGTCGAGCAGTATACCTCGTTTTTCCCGTTACTGCTCATAATTCAGCCACAAACTTTCCTATGCGTTCGAGCGCCTTTTTGATGTGAGCGACCGAGTACGCGTACGATATCCGCGCGTATCCTTCGCCGCACTTGCCGAACGCGGTGCCGGGAACTATTGCCACGCCGTGCTCGTAGAGCAGACGGCGGCAGAACTCCTCCGAATCCATGCCGAACCCTCCGACATGGCACCACACGTAGAACGCGCCGTCGGGCGTCGCACAGTCGAGCCCGCACGCACGCAACCCTTCCGTTATGTACCGCCTGCGGCGGTCGTATTCCTCGCGCATCATCTCGATGTCGGAGTCACCCGCCTCGAGCGCCTCGATGGCGGCGTACTGCGACGTCGTAGGCGCGCACATAATGGCGTATTGATGTATCTTGAAAATCTCGCGCGAAATCTCCGCGGGCGCGCAAACATAGCCGAGACGCCAGCCCGTCATCGCGTACGCTTTGGAAAAGCCGGACGCGAGTATCGTGCGCTCGCGCATACCGGGAATCGACGCTATCGAGACGTGGCGCTCGCCGTATGTCAGCTCCGCGTATATTTCATCGGACAGTACGAGCACGTCCGTGTCGGCAAGTACGTCCGCGATCTTTTGAAGATCGTATCTGTCAAGAACAGCGCCGGTCGGATTATTCGGAAACGGCAGTATGAGCAGCTTCGTGCGCGGTGTTATGAGCTCGCGCAGACGCTTCGGCGATAGCTTGAAATTGTCCTCCGCCGTCGTTTCGAGCAGCACCGGCACGCCGCCTGCAACGCGCACGAGCGGCTCGTAGCATACGAAGCAGGGAACGGGTATTATGACCTCGTCGCCGGGATTACAAACGGCGCGTATTGCGGCGTCTATCGCCTCGCTGCCGCCGACAGTGACCGTTATCTCCGATTTCGGATCGTAATTTAGTGAAAAACGGCGCGCCAAGTAACGCGAGATAGACTCACGCAGAGGCATAAGACCCAAATTAGACGTGTAATACGTCCGTCCCGATTCAAGACTTTCTATACCCGCCATGCGGATGTGCCACGGCGTTATAAAGTCGGGCTGACCGACGGTCAGCGATATTACGTCGTCCATCTCGTCGAGAATGTCGAAGAATTTGCGGATCCCCGACGGCTCGAGAGATGAGACGGTGCGTGATAAAAGTTTCTCGTATGGCTTCATATGAAGTCGTGTCCTCTCGTGTCTTCCTCGACTGCGCCGAACACAACGCCGTCGTATTTGTATTTGCGCAAAACGAAATGCGTCGCGGTCGAAACTATGTCCTCCATCGGCGCAAGCTTCTGCGCGACAAAGTATGCGACCTCCTTCATAGTGCGCCCCTCGATGATGCACGCGAGGTCATAGCCGCCCGACATAAGGTAAAGACTTTTGACCTCCGGGTACTTGTATATGCGTTCCGCAAGCGCATCAAAGCCGCGGTCACGGCGCGGCGTTATTTTTATCTCGATAAACGCGGTGACGTATTCGCGGTCCGTTTTGTCCCAGTCAACAACGGCACGGTAACCGAGTATCACGCCGTCTGCC
>CANQMJ010000102.1 GCA_947624945.1 uncultured Clostridia bacterium
GGGGGCGGCGTCTGGGCGCCCGATATATCGTATGACGGCCGCCGCGTCTACCTCGTCTATACGAATGTCCGCGCGCGAGGCGCGATGTTCCAGACAGACAATTACGTCGTGACGACCGACGATATCGACAGCGGCGTGTGGAGCGAGCCCGTGTACTTAAATTCGCTCGGCTTCGACCCGTCCATGTTCCACGACACCGACGGGAAGTCGTGGCTTCTGTCGCTCGACAATCACTATGCCGAGGGCAAGCGCTTCAACGGACTTTATTTGCAGCAATACGACACCGAGCGATGCTGCCTTACAGGGGAGCTGCGCCTCATATACCGCGAGCCGCACGGCGAGCTCGTCGAGGGCTCGCACATTTACCACGTCGGCGACACGTATTATCTTCTCAAGGCGCAGGGCGGCACGGGACCGCGCCATTCTGCGCAGCTGTCGCGGTCGAGCTCGCTGTTCGGCCCCTACGAGAACTGCCCGTTCATACTGCTCCATTCGCGCGACAACAAGTCGCTGCCGCTCACATGCGCGGGTCACGCCGACATCGTGGACACGCCTGCTGGCGAGCTCTATATGCTGCACCTTGCGAAACGATATTCGTCGCCGGGCAAGTGCATCTTCGGGCGCGAAAGCTGCATACAGCGCGTGGAGCGGACGTCGGACGGCTGGCTGAGACTCGCCGACGGCGGCGAAAATCCCCACCTCGAGGTGAAGAAGCCGAAAGGCGTCGAAGCATGCGAATTTCCGCCGGAGCCGACGTGCTTCGATTTCACGAAATGCACCGCGATACCCGATTGCTTTCAGTCGCTGCGTGTGCCTCTCGGCGACAGGGCGTCGTTTTCGGAGCGCGGACTGTGTCTCTGCGGCGCGGACGGACTGCAAAGTCTGTTTTCGCAGTCGCTTTTGGCGCGCCGAATCGACGAGGCGAACGTGACTGTTTCGACGACGCTCACGTTCGAGCCGGACTGCGAAAAGCATCTCGCCGGTCTTATCGTCATATATAACACGAGCTATTGGTACTACGCTTACGTCACGCGGTCGGAGGGCGGTGAGAAGTGCGTCTCGCTGCTCGGCTGCGACGGCGGGCGGCTGCTTTATCCGTCGGCGCTCGTGCCGATATCGGAGGATGTTCCGGTCACGCTGACGGCGGAGATAAACGGCGACACGCTGCGATTTTCATACTGCGACGGCGGAGACATGCGTCCGCTCGGCGGCGCGCTCGATATGGAGATGTTTTCGTCCGTCCCCGGCGGCTTCACGGGCACGATGGCGGGCATATGCTGCCAGGACCTGTACCGCCGCACGAAATGCGCGTATTTTGAAAAATTTGACTACACTGTGCAAACATAATGTTGAACTGATCCCGCGCGGACGCTGTGCATCGTCCGCGCGGGATTTTGTTTTTGCTACAGTTTCCCCACACTTTTCGCTTCGCGGAAAGTGTGGGAGATACCAGTTTCAAAAACAGGCTGTCGCTTCGCAGAAATGGAGGAACACTATTTCTCTTTCTCCGCCTATATTATACCACAAATTTAGTGATTTGTCAAGTGCTTTTCACAAATTTATGTATTATTATTTTACTTTTCACAAAAGATGGATTTTATCAAAACACTTATCTACGGTTGAAAATTATTCTATTGCTATAAAAATGGGAAACCTTTTGTCGTGCTATTCTGCAACTGAAACTTACTCAATCGCCATATAAATGGGGAACCTTTTGTCGTGCCATACTGTTACTGAAACTTATTCTATAGCTATAAAAATGGGGAACCTTTTGTCGTGCCAAAAAGGTTCCCCATACCCCTCCAAAAAGCGGATTTAATCAAAACACTTATCTGTAATCGAAACTCACTCAATCGCCTCAAATCCTAAGCCCATTACCTCTTTCGCGTCGGTGAGAATCATAAACGCCTTCGGGTCGACGCGTTTGACGAGCGCCTTGACGATGAACAGCTCATGCGGTTTAACGACGCAGAGGATGACGTGCTTTGCGGCGCCCGAGTAGCCGCCCTGACCGTCGAGGATAGTGACGCCGCGCTCGAGCTCGGTGAATATCGCGTGCGATATGTCGTCGTACTTGTCCGAGATAATGAACGTCATCTTCGCCGTCTTGTTGCCGTCGATGATGTAGTCCACGGCGAGCGAATACGCGTATATCGAAATGATCGAATATATGATGCCGGCGTAATTTTTCGTCAACAGCGCGGAGCCGACGACGACTACGATATCGAGCGAGAATATGAGCCGCCCCGTCGAAATGCTCTTGATGAGGCTCTTGTGTATCATGACCGCCGCAAGGTCGCTTCCGCCCGTGTTGTAGCCGCGCGACAGCATGAGCCCGCCGCCCGCTCCGAGTACGGCGCCGCCCATGATGGCGCACAGAAGCGGTTCATGCGTCACCGATATGTCAACGGCGCGCACGAGAAGCTCAAAGCCGTTCGTCGCCAGCGACGTCGTGATAACTGCGACGACGACGCGCCACAGCATCTTGAAGCCGTAAATCTTCAGTCCGACGAGCACTATCGGCACGTTGATGATGAATATAAACGTACCTATCGGTATCTGCGGGACGAAGTGGTTGATCGTCGTTGCGATACCTGTCGCGCCGCCCATGACGGTGCCCGACGGCCCGAGGAAAAACGCGACGGCAACGCCGTACAGAATACTGCCGAGTATGACGGTAAATATCTCCGAATAGATGTCCTTCGTGTTCGCACGGGGCGAACCCTTGCTTTCCTTTGGCATAAATACCCCTATTATTAAAAAATTACCCCATATTTGCAGAATATATTCTATGCCAAAACGTCCGCTTTGTCAATGGGTCAATAAATAAATTTTACGGAAAAAACGACGGGAGCCCTTTTCCAGAAAGGACTCCCGAACCAGATATAAAAAAACATTACGTCTTATGATACGGTTTTCAAAAACTCCGTTATCGCATCCGCTACGCTCGCAAATTCCGCGACCGACAGCCGTTCTCCCCTCGTGCGCGGGTCGATGCCGACGCTTTGCAGTACCGCGCCGACGCGCTCCTTGCCGAGCTCCGGAAACGCTGCCGACAGCGCGTTTTCCAGCGTCTTGCGCCGCTGACCGAACGCGCCCGCGATAACGCGTCTCAGCGTGTCGTAGTCGCACACGCTGACGGGACGCTCGTCGTCGCGGTAAAGCTCTATTTTCACCACCGTCGACGTCACCTTCGGCGCCGGCAAAAAGCTGCCCGGCGACACCGTGAACAGCCGCGACGCGCATCCGTGATACGATACCGACGCCGTTATCGCGCCGTAGTCGACGCTGCCCGGCTTCGCGACAAGTCGCGCCGCTACCTCCGTCTGCACCATCACCGTTATCGAGCGCAGACGCTTTCCGCCGTGCTCGAGCAGCCGCATTATTATCGGCGTCGTGATGTAGTAGGGCAGGTTCGCGCACACGCAGAACTCGCGCCCGCCGAACGCGGACATCGCCAGCTCGTCTATGTCGCAGTCGAGTATATCGCCGTTGAGCACCGTCACGTTCCCGCAGTCCGAAAGCGTGTAGTCGAGCACAGGCATAAGCGACGCGTCGACCTCGACGGCGAGTACCGTCTCCGCAAGCGTCGACAGCTCACGCGTCATGACGCCGATGCCGGGTCCTATTTCGAGCACGCACGCGCCGCCGTCGCTCCCGCACGCGGCCTCCGCAATGCGGCGCGGTATCGCGTCGTTGATGAGAAAATTCTGCCCGTACTCCTTCTTCGGCGCGACGCCGAATCTCTCCATTATCTCGCGCACTTCGCGCGGACTCGTCAAATTCATACGCGTCCCCGGTCAATGTACGTCGCGATGTCGGACAGCGACTCCTCCGCCGCCAACATCTTCGCGACCTCGCGCGCATACAAAAGCGCACCTCTCCTCGACAAATGCGTGTCGTCGGCGACGCCCTTTTCATACGCGCCGCCCTCATATTCTCCCGGCTCCGCGTGCAGATACAGTTTTTTCGACGCCTCGCATCCGAGCGAGCGGAGAATATCGAGACTCGCGCCGCCGAGATCGAACATCGGCACGCCGTATTCCGCCGACAGTTCCGTCAGCTTTTCCCTGTAATCGGCAAACGACATTGTAAACTCGCCGCCGTCGCCGCAGTTGCGCCTCATCACGGGCGAAACGAGCACGGGACGAAGTCCCCGCGCCTTCGACGAGACTATGTACATCCGCATCCATTCCTTGTATTCGTCCGCGTTCACATAGCGGTTCGGACGCGCCTTCGTGCAGTCGTTGTGACCGAACTGGAACAGCACCGCGTCGCCCTCATGCGCGCGCGACAGCGTCTCGTCCCATTTCCCTTCGAGGAAAAACGAGCGCGACGACCTGCCCCCTATCGAGCGGTTCTCTATTTTGACGCCCGGCAGCTCATATACGCGGCACTGCGAATACGTGCTGTCCTCGGCTCTGTACTCGCGCACATAATCGTCGTCGGCGAAATATCTGTGCAGCACCTCGCCCCAGCCCGTCTGCGGATAATAGTAACCGTCGTAGGACTGTACCGTCGAGTCGGAGACGAGGAAAACGGTGCGCTTGCGCGATGCCGGAATACGCGGCAGCTTCACCGCCGTGATGCTTTTGACCTCGATATCCGCGCTCACGTCCTCTTTGCCGTCCGGGATATCGGGCGAAAACATCACCGTCACACGCGTCCCGCATGCACGAAGCGTGAACGTGCATATGCCGTCATCGCTCATTTTGACGCCGCGTACCTTTACGCCGTCCGCGTACACCGAAAACGGCGCGGACGCGCTGACCGCCGCCGTTATCTCATAGTCGACGGGCTCGCAGTCGAAGTCGTACACCTTCCCCTCGTGGTACTCGTATACGCCCCATCCCGTCTCTTCGCGCTCGCGGAATCGGCGGCACATGCTGCCGCACGCATCCGCATCCGCTTCGCGGCGCGGTCTGTATACTCCGTCGCTCCCCCAGCCCTCGGCAGCGCCCGGGTACGCGATATATCTTTCTTTGAAACCGTTCATTTCTGTTTTACTTTATGTGCGAGAGGCTCTCCCTCACCTTGTGCTTGCCCGACACCATCTCGGCAAAGTACGCGGCGACGCGTCCGAAAAGCGCTGTTTTCGTCACATCGTACGCGAATATTCTCTCGTCCGACAGTATCGGCGCAAGGATCTTCTCCGCCTCATCCTGCGTCAGCGAGTCACCGAGCTTTACGCTCGACAGCTTTTCCTGACATTCGGGCAGAAGCGGGTCCGTGCTCGGCGTGAACGACCTCCCCTCGTCGTCGACAGCGAGCAGGTATCTGCACCAGCACGCGTACACGAGCGGCACCGCTACGAGCGTATCCATGTCGAGTCCGCGCGCCATGTATTCCTTCACAGTCTGACCGAACCGCACGCCCAGCTTCTGCGACGTGTCCGTCGCGATGCGCTGCGGCGCGTCCGGCATGAACGGATTTGGCAGACGCACGTTCACGACCTCGTCGATGAAATCGCGCGGCGAGATTATGCCCGGGTCGGTCACGACCGGCAGTCCCTCGACGTAGCCGAGCCTGTTCACGAGACGGCAGAGGTCGGGGTCCTTCATTTCCTCGTTTATGAGCGTATAGCCCAAAAGACAGCCGTATACGGCGAGGGAGGTGTGGAGCGGATTCAGACACGTCGAAACCTTCATACGCTCCGTCTTCGCCACCGTCTCGCGGTCGGTGAATATGACGCCGACAGTCTCGAGCGGCGGACGCCCCGCGGGGAATTTATCCTCGACGACGAGATACTGCGGCGCCTCCGCATTGACGAACGGCGCTATGTACGTGCTCTTTGCGGTCACGATAGTCTCGGTATCGGTAAAGCCCTCGTCGTAGAGCAGCTTCGCAACTCTCGCGTCGGGACGCGGCGTTATCTTGTCTATCATCGAGCACGGGAACGCGACGCGGCTCTCGTCGGTCAAATAATCGACAAAGCCCTCCGGCAGCTTGCCGCGTTCGACCCAGCCCTCCGCATACGCGAGGACTGCGGCGCTCAGCTTGTCCCCGTTGCCGGAGCAGTTGTCCATCGACAGCATGGACAGCGGAGGCGCGCCGTTTTCATACCGCCGCGACAGCATATATGTGAGCCGTCCCATAAACGACTTCGCCTCCGACGGCTCGCCGTCAAGATCAGCTATAACGGACGGCACCGCGTACCCCTTTTCCGTTATCGTGAACGTCACGAGCTCGAGCGACGGCGAGGACACGATCTCGCAAAGCCTCTCCATGCCGTCGTTTACGTATATCGCCTCCGCGACGCTGCCTATCGGCGACTTTTCGACGTGACCGTCGCCGTGGAGCGTCACGAGCAGCGACACGTTGTCGTATGGCGCGTATATCTTTTCTATTATCTCGCCGTCGAAGCCCTCGGCGGCTATGATGCCCTTGTCATAGGAGCCGTCCGTGAGCATCCGCTCGCACAGCGCGCACGGAAACGCGCGGAAGATGTTGCCCGCGCCGAAGTGGAGCCACCCCGGCTCTTTACGTGTCCGTTTTATCATCGCGTCCCTGTCATAGGGGAATTTCAGATCGTGAAGCGTTGCCATATCGTCTCCTTTACTGACTTTGATTTAATATTGCGTTATCGGCAGTGAGTCGTCGTCCTGCCCCTTCTTTATCGACCTTATTTCTATCGGATACGACACCTTGTCGTTGACGTGCACCGTCACCGTCTGCCCCGCACGCTTGCCGAGCAGCGCTTTTCCGACCGGCGACTCCTTCGAGATGCAGTCGTTGAACACATCGTTGCGCAGCGTCGTGACGATGCGTATGACGCGCTCCTCCTCGTCCTCGGGGTAGTATATGGTCACCTCGTCGAACAGTCCCACAACGCCCTCGCGCGAATCGGTCGATATAACGTGCGCCGTGCGTATCATGTTTTCGAGATAGCGTATGCGGCTGTTGTTCGCGTTCATCTCGCGTTTCGCGGACCTGTACTCGTCGTTTTCGGAAAGATCGCCGAGCTCGCGCGCCGCCTTGACCGCTTCCTTGAGCTGCGCTCTTTTCGCGATACGCTCCTCGATCTCGGCCTTCATTTTGTCGATGTCGACCCTCGTCAGCTCGTTATGCATAAAGCGCCTCCGTCAGTCAAACGTCGCCGTGTACTCGATGGACGCGACTTTTCCGTCCGCGAACGTGACCGTCACGCTCGCGCCCTTGCCGTTATATATGATGTTGCCCGACTGCGTCTTCGACTCGTCGCCGTAGATGCTGAATGCGTCGGACTCGGGCGAGCCTATCGACAGTCCCTCGGGCGTCGAAACGAGGTCGTCCTTCACGAACAGCGAATAAATGCGTCTTTCGCCCTCGTTTTCGTACACCGTGATCTCGATGCTGCCGTAGTTGTAGTTGATGTCGGTCCCCTGGAACGCGCACGACGGCGACTCATACGTCGATACGGGATCGCCGAGCGCGGCGATAACATCGTCCGCGAGCGCGTTCATCTCGATCGTGACGCCGTTGTAGACGAATACGGGCTTGACAGCGTCCGACGCGTCGTTTGAATTTGTCTGCGCCGGCACATTCGTGCCGCCGGACTTGCCCGTATCGGACGTTTCGGCGGGGTCTCCGCTGCATGCGGCAAGCATAACGACCGCGAGCGTGCAAATAATGAGTGCAATAATCTTTTTCATGATTTTCTATCCTTTCAAAAATAAAACTGTAACAGTTTTCAAAGATGGGGGTCCGGGGGAAGAAGCATTTTGTCAAAAAGGCTTCTTCCCCCGGGAAAAACCTTAACCAACAGCGCCGAAGTGGACGAGATGACCGAGCTCGGCAAGCTCCTTCTGCTGCGCCGCGATCATATCGTCGTAGAATTTTTCTTTTTCCGCCCACACGGACGCGTATTTTTCGTCGCCGCGCCTGTCCGGTATGCCGAACTCGTCCGACAAAATGCCGCCCACGTAGTCTGTCACCTTTTCCGCGCCCGACAGATTCATATGCATGCCGCGGTCGAACGTGTCAGTCTCATAGTCGATGCCGATGTCGTCCGCCGCTTCGAGCACGTTGATGTAACGCAGCCCGTGCGCGGACGCGTATGCCTCGACCTGCGCCTCGTATTCGTCGTACCAGTGCGGCACGAGCGAAGGCGCCTTCATCAGTATCAGCTCGACGCCGTGCGACTCGCAAAGCGTCACCATCTTGTCAAGATACTCCATCGCCGTCGACCCGAACGTGTAATCGTCGAGCGGACGCACCGCGGGCAGCTCGTCGGGAGAGACTCCGTTCGCGTCCACGCGCATGTAGTAGCCGTTGTGCGTCACCTTGTCGCGCCCGTACATGTACTTCACGTCGTCAGATGTCAGCGACGACCAGCGCGAATGATAGCGCAGAAGCGGGAAAACGTAGGAGAGCAACGACTCGTTCACAACTTCTCCCGTGTCCGCGTCGCGCTGCCCTTGAAGCATCGACGATTCGACCGCCGCCAGCTTGTACCGCGACAGCTTCATACCGTCGAGCGCGATGCGGTTGTACGCCTCCTTCTGCGGCTCGTTGTATTTGAGCGACAAAACGTTGAATACGACCGTCTTCGGCGTCTCATGCGCGAGCATCTCCTCGAGCAGATAGTACGACTGCCATATCAGCTGCTGCGCCGAGCCGCGCACGAACGACGTTATGCCGTACTCGCGCCACAAAGCGACGGGCGAAATGTTCGAGAACACCTCGCAGTCGCCGACAAATAGTACGTCGTGCGGAAGCACCTCGTCATAGTATTCGGCGATAAACGCGCCGTCGAGCGCGCCCGACATGTATTTAGGCACGCACAGCCGCGTCGCAACATCGAGCAGGCACAGCGACACTATAACTGCCGCAATTATTATCGCCGCGGTCCTTATCCTTTTCTTCTTTTCCATTTTCAAAACTGATTATATATGAACTGCGACGCGTCGTAGCCTATGCCGTACGCACCGAAAACGAGTGTTGCGACCGCAAGCAGACACGACAGCGATACGCGCAGCGCATACCGCCCCGCGAACACGCATACAGATGCAACAAAAC
>CANQMJ010000103.1 GCA_947624945.1 uncultured Clostridia bacterium
AATAGCCGTATATCGTCGTGTGTACGTTGTCGACGCGGAAGCCGTGTTCCTCCTCGACGTGCTTCGTCATCTCGTCGATGACGTGACATTCTGTGTGGAACAGCCGCCCGCACGACAAACATTTCAGATGAAAATGCGACTCGCACGATTCGTCCGCGGACGCATACTGATAGAGTGCGCCGCCGCCGTCGCCCGACACGTAGCGTTTCACCTCTCCGTCGGCGGCGAATCCCGACAGCGCTCTGTATACGGTCGCCTCGCCGACGTCGAGTTTGCCCTCTGCGATGAGCTCGCGCACCGTGAAGCAGCGGTCGGGGTAAGCTTTCATATATTCAAGTATCGCGCGCTTTTGCTTTGTCGAATACTTCATTTATGCCTCGAAAATGAAAATGATTATCATTATCGGAATTATACCACGATGTTTTGTATATTGCAAGCATATAAAATAAAAAATCCGCCGTTTTTGTGTTGCGGCACAGACTTTTATATGTTAGAATAAAATAAAATCAACCGGTGACGGGAGGAAAACACAAATGAAAGAGCCGCGCAAAATTACAGTCACAGAAGGCGACAGCGCCATATTCAACAACAACGTCGACTACTGCGTCGGAACGGGACGCATCGGACTCGCGCTGTCGCGCGAGTATATGGACGAGCTGCGATTCGTTCAGGAGCACATAGGATTCTCGCACATACGCGGTCACGGACTGTTCTCCGACGACATGTCCATATACCACGAGTACCGCGACAGCGACGGGAACACGCGCGTCGAATACAACTTCACCTACCTCGACCGCGTGTTCGACGATTATCACAAAGTCGGCATACGCCCGTTTTTGGAACTCGGCTTCATGCCGTCGCGCCTCGCGAGCGGCACGCAGACGCTGTTTTACTGGCGCGCCAACACGACGCCGCCCCACGACTACAACGCGTGGTGCGCGCTTGTGACGTCTACGCTCACGCATCTCGTCGAGCGTTACGGCAACGAAGCGTACGAGTACCCGATAGAGGTGTGGAACGAGCCGAATCTGCCGGGATTCTGGGAGCACGCTGACATGAAGGAGTATTTCCGCCTGTTCAAATCGACATTCACCGCGATAAAAGCGCTCGACGAACGATTCCGCGTCGGCGGACCCGCCGTCTGCGGCGGCACAGACGAGAAATGGATACGCGCGTTCCTCGAATTCTGCCGCGATGAGGGACTGCACCCCGACTTCGTCACGCGCCATCACTACACGATCGAGCAGCCCGAGGAGATCGGTCACTACGCGTACGCGAAGCTGATGGACCCCGAATACGGGTTCGCGAATCTGCAAACGACGCGCGACATCATCGACTCGTTTGACGAGTTCCGCGGTCTGCCGATACATATAACCGAATTTAACTCGTCATATACGCCGAAGGGCGTCATACACGACACGAACCTCAACGCCGCCTGCATAGCGCAGCAGCTCTCGCGTCTCGGCGACGTAAACGAGTCGTACTCGTACTGGACGTTCGGCGACGTGTTCGAGGAGCTCGGCGTGCCGTACGCGATTTTCCACGGCGGATTCGGTCTTGTCGCCGAAGGATGCGTGCCGAAGCCGACGTTTTGGACGTTCGCGTTTTATAAAAAGCTGAAATGCGCGGGCTCCGACTGCGTACACAAGGACGACAGCTGCGTCGTCGTCCGCACCGACGACGGCGGATATGCGGGTGTTATGTGGAACATCGCCGACAGCGACGGCGGCGAGCTGACGCTGACGCTCGCGCTGCCCGGCGGCCGTGAGTCGTGCCTTATGACGCAGACCGTCGACGAGGACGTATGCAATCCTCTGCGCGTGTGGCACGACATGGGCGAGCATCCGCACCCCGACGAGTCGGAGCTGCGTCTGCTCCGCGACGCGGCGACGCCTCTCGTCCAAACCGAGCGCATAAAGCCCGAGGACGGCATGCTGACGCATACGTTCACAGTCGGCAGAAACGGCGTCGTCTACTTCGAGCTTCGTCCGGGCGAAATAAAGTCCGACCGCGGCTACGACTACGAGAGGACCGTCGGACAGACGATGTAGGAATGATGTAGGGAGAAGTTTTGGTTTCGGGGACCCCTTTTTGTAGAAAGGTAGGAGTTTTGTCGCTTACGCGGCAAACTCCTGTCCCTACCTTCTCCAAAAGCGGACCGATTAGTGCATATCTTAAGCTATCTCCGAGGACATTGTTTTCGTTTACTCTTTCCAGCAAAAAAATGTCATAAAAGTTTTTGAAAAGAGAGGGTGCAGGGAGAGAGAAACTTTTTTCAAAAAGTTTCTCTCTCCCTGAAAACTTTTATTAAATCAAATTTCATGCATTTTATGATATATCACGGCGGCGGCGTCGGGCAGAGAAAGTGCGGCGAGCGCCGACGACATCGACCGCAGCTTATCGTCGTCGCGCAGCGTGCGCAGACTTAGCTGCGCCACCTCCTCGACGCCGTCGGTCGTGACGGCGCCGCCGCAGTCGACGAAGTACCGGCGGTTCCCCTCCTCGCATCCGGCGACGGCGTCGACGAACACCATCGGCAGGCGCTTCACCGCCGCCTCGGTCACGCTTATGCCGCCCGGCTTCGTCAGGTACAGGTCGGCGGTGTCCATCAGCGCCGACACGTTGCCGACGAATCCGAGCACACGAACGCTGCCGCTGCCGCCGAAATCGTGTTCGAGCTCATACAGCAGCTTCTCGTTCGTCCCGCATACGACGGTCAAAACCTCGCGCTCCCCGTCGAGCCTCTCCGCGATCTCGCGCACGAGAGACTTCATCGGTCCACACCCCATGCTGCCGCACATGAGTATAATGTGCCGCTTCCCGTCCGCAACCGCATACTCCGCGACCGCCGACTGCGGCTGTTTATTATAGAACATGCGCCTCACCGGAAGCCCCGACACGACGATGCGCTCGCGCAAAACGCCGTGACCGACGAAGCTGTCCGTCAACTCCGTCGTCGGGATGAAGCAGAAGTCGCAGTCGTTCTCGCTCACCATCGGGTAAACGGTGTAGTCCGTGATAAGCACCGACGTGCGGAGCGTGAGCGAATACTCCCTTTTCGCCTCGGTCAGTATCGCCGCCGCGAAAACATGCGTGCATACGACGGCGTCGTAGCCGCCGTCCTTTATGTAATCGGCGAGCTTTTTCGCCCCCGATGCGAATATGTGATATACGGCGGAATCCTCGTCGAGCAGCTCCGGGTGATCCTCTGTGAAGGTATAACCCTTGTCAAACAGCTTCGGCGCGTGGCGGTAAAGCCGCACGTGCCATTTAGCGATGAAATCCGAAAACGTCTTCGATACGAACGACAGCGCGTCCGCAAAACCGCACCTCTCACCCATCAGCTCGTAGTATTCCATGATCGCCTTCGCGCAGGAGTTGTGTCCCTCTCCCGTGCTGCACGATAAAAAAAGCGTCCTCATCTATAAACAGCGCGGTCCCTCCGGCGCCGCGCGATCCTTTCGATTTTTGTCCGTCCCGTACCGCTCACTGTATTAGTCAGTGTGGTACATTATGTATTATACATCAGCGCGCATTCGTTGTCAATGAAAATTTTCGCAAAGACGAAAAGCCGTCTTATTAAATTTGCGGCGCGCATGCGTATATCCGTCAAACCGCAGATAATGCTTGCGCGCGCGGCGCAAATGTGATATACTGCTTACAGTGAATTTTATCGGAGCTTTTTGCGAATGAATAATCCTGCGACCGTCCCGACCGCGTCCGTTTTGACGCTCGGGTGCAAGGTCAACCAATACGAGAGCGAGGCGATAGCGGAGCGTCTTTGCGCGCTCGGCTTCGAACTTCGCGACGTGGACGACGTCTGCGACGTCTACATAATCAATACGTGCGCGGTCACGGCTGAGGCGGAGCGCAAGAGCCGCCGGCTCATACGGCGCGCATACCGCAAAAACGCAGACGCGCACATCATCGTCTGCGGCTGCATGACGCAGTCTGCGCCCGACAACGCGCGTCTCGACGGCGTCGACGTCATAATAGGCAACAAAAATAAGCTCGCCGCTGCGGACGAGGCGCTTGCGCTTATACGCGACGGCAGACCGTCGACGCCGCGCGTGCTCGTCACCGACATCGCGGTCGAGCGCACCGTCGAAGAAATGGCGATAACGACAGCGCCGCGCACGCGCGCGGTCGTGAAGATATGCGACGGCTGTGGCGGCAAGTGCGCGTACTGCCTTATCCCGTCGATGAGAGGTCCTGTCCGCTCGCGGTCGATAGATTCTGTCACATCGGAGGTGCGAGGACTCGCTTCGTCCGGCTGCCGCGAAATAGTTTTGACCGGTATCGAGACGGCGTCGTTCGGACACGACACGGGCGAGCGTCTCGTCGACCTCTTGCGCACGGTCGCCGGCATCGACGGCGTCGAGCGCATACGGCTCGGCTCGCTCGAGCCGACGGTCATAACCGACGATTTCGTCCGCGCTGCCGTCGAGCTGCCGAAGCTCGTGCCGCACTATCATCTGTCGCTGCAAAGCGGGTCGTCAAGCACGCTCGCGAGGATGCGGCGCAAATACACCGCCGAGTTTGCGATGGCGAAAATCGAGACGCTGCGCGGTGCGCTGCCGGATGTGATGTTCACGACTGACGTTATCGTCGGTTTTCCCGGCGAGACGGACGCGGACTTTGAGGAAACGGTCGAGTTTGCAAGAAAAGCGAAGTTTCTGCATATGCATGTCTTTCAGTTCTCGCCTCGGCGCGGTACGGTGGCGGAGGCGATGGAAGGACAGATACCCGAATCGGTCAAACGCGAGCGGTCGGCGCGCCTCATCGCCGAGGGTGAAGTCATACGCGACAGCGTCGTCGGCGAATATGTATCGCGCACACCAACCGCACCTGTGCTGTTCGAATCCGACATCGACGGTATGCATGCGGGGCGCACGCCGAACTTCGTCGAGGTAAGGACGCGTCGGTGCGGCGTCGTCCCGGGCGAGATAAGAAACGTCAGACTTGTCGGACACGAAAACGGCGTCGCGTTCGGCGAGGTCGAATGAAAGCATGAAAAAAGGCATCCCATGAGGGATGCCTTTCATGTTTTGATTTAGTGAACGAGGCAGCGCTCGGTGTCCTTGTCGAAGATGTGGATACGCGTCGGGTCGATAGCGACCTTGATCGTATCGCCTGCTCTCGACGTGGAGCTCGGAGCAACGCGCGCGATGAGGTTCTGCTCCTCGGAAACGAGGTACAGGAATATTTCGGAGCCCATAAGCTCGGTGACTTCGACGTCGCAAGTGATAACGCTGTCGGGATACTGCTTGATGAACGTCTCCTCGTCGCGGATAGCCTCGGGACGGATGCCGGCGATGACTTCCTGACCGATGTAATCCTTGAGCGCGGGATCGTTGCCCTTCGCCGCCGGCAGCTTGAGAGCGTTGTTGCCGTATACGAGATACGTGTCCTCGCCCTTGCGCTGGAGCGTGCAGTTGACGAAGTTCATCTGAGGCGTGCCTATGAAGCCTGCAACAAAGAGGTTGCACGGGCTGTCGTAGAGGTTCTGAGGAGTGTCGACCTGCTGGATGAGACCGTCCTTCATAACGACGATGCGCGTAGCCATCGTCATAGCCTCTGTCTGGTCGTGCGTGACGTATACGAACGTCGTACCGACTCTCTGATGTATCTTCGTAAGCTCGGTTCTCATCGTTGCACGAAGCTTAGCGTCGAGGTTGGACAGCGGCTCGTCGAGAAGGAAGACCTTCGGGTTACGGACGATAGCACGTCCGAGAGCGACACGCTGCTTCTGACCGCCGGACAGAGCCTTCGGCTTTCTGTCGAGCAGGTGCGTGATATCGAGTATGCGGGCAGCCTCTTCGACGCGGCGCTTGATCTCTTCCTTCGGCGTCTTGCGGAGCTTCAGACCGAACGCCATGTTGTCGAACACGGACATGTGCGGATACAGAGCGTAGTTCTGGAACACCATCGCGATATCGCGGTCCTTCGGAGCGACGTCGTTGACGAGTCTGTCGCCGATGAAGAGCTCGCCTTCGGAGATCTCCTCAAGTCCTGCGATCATACGGAGCGTCGTGGATTTTCCGCAGCCGGAAGGTCCGACGAGAACGAGGAATTCCTTATCCTTTATCTCGAGTGTGAAGTCGGAAACGGCCGTAACGCCGCCGGGGTACTTCTTATAAATGTGTTTGAGCGATAAACTTGCCATGGGAATCATTCCTCCATTATATGGCTCCGCTGCCGTCCATTCGGCATGAGCCCGCTTAGATTTTAGTATATTTTATCAGATATCGCCTTTGTTGAAAAGAGTTTTTTCGTCCAAAATTCAAAAAGGCTCTTTGTGCGATTTGTACAATGATAATGATTTTGCGGACTTGCGGCTCAATGCCGGAGAAGATATTTTTTAATATATTAATGAGCAATGCCCTTGGCGGAAAGCGCGATGCGGTTTTTCTTCGTGTCGACGGACTTGATGCGCACCGTTATGACGTCGCCGACGGCGAGCGCGTCCGACGGGTGCTTGACGAACTTGTCCGACATCTCCGATATGTGCAATAGTCCGTCCTGATGCACGCCGATGTCGACGAACGCGCCGAAATCGGTCACGTTGCGCACGGTACCGGTCAAAACCATGCCTTCGGTAAGATCGCTCATCTCGAGCACGTCCTGACGCAGAACGGGCGCGGGGAACGAGTCTCTGACGTCGCGTCCCGGCTTTTCAAGCTCGGACACGATGTCGGTCAGCGTCGGCACGCCGACTCCGAGCTCGCGGCTCACGCGTTCGGCGCCGTCCTTCTCGACCTTGAAGCGCAAAAGCATAAGCCCGCCGTCGCGCACGTCGCTTTCCTTATATCTGTATTTTTTCAGAAGCGACTTCGCCGCCGCGTACGACTCGGGGTGAACGCCCGTGTTGTCGAGTATCTCGTCGCTGCCCGGCACGCGCAAAAATCCCGCGCACTGCTCGAATGCCCGCTCACCCATGCGCGGCACATTCATGACGTCGGCGCGCGACGAAAACGCGCCGTGCTCCTCACGGTATTTGACGATGTTTTTCGCAAGCGTCGCGTTTATGCCCGCGACGTATGACAGAAGCGAGTGCGACGCCGTGTTGAGGTCGACGCCGACCTCGTTGACGGACGCTTCGACGACTCCGCCGAGCGCCTCGTCGAGACGCGCAGGCTTCATGTCGTGCTGGTACTGACCGACGCCGATCGCGCGCGGCTCGATCTTGACGAGCTCCGCCATCGGGTCCTGCAGCCGCCGCGCTATCGAGACTGCCGAACGCTGCGTCACGTCGAAGTCGGGAAATTCCTCGGCGGCGAGCTTCGACGCGGAGTATACGGACGCGCCCGCCTCGGACACGATGACGTACTTGCAGTTCGTCTCGTCACCCATCTCGTGCAGCGTGTCGGCGATGAAGCGCTCGCTTTCGCGCGACGCGGTGCCGTTGCCTATCGCGACGGCGTCGACGCTATACTTTTTAATAAACGCTTTAACCTTGCGTTTTGCATCGTCGATGCGCTCGTGCGGCTTCGTCGGATATATGACGGCGGTGTCGAGCACGCGCCCCGTCGCGTTGACGACGGCGAGCTTACAGCCCGTGCGGTAGCCGGGGTCGAGTCCCATCACGACCTTGCCCTTGATGGGCGCCTGCATCAACAGGTGGCGCAGATTGTCGGCGAACACCTTAATCGCGCCTTCCTGCGCCGCGTCGGTCAGCTCGGCGCGTATCTCGCGCTCGACGGACGGCGCGATGAGGCGGCTGTAGCTGTCGTCGACGGCGGCTTTGACGAGCTCCTTTGCCGGAGAGTCGTGTTTGACGAGCGTTTTCGAGTACAGGTACGCGAGCGCGGACGCGGGGTCGAGGGACAGCGTGACCTTGAGCGCGCCTTCTTTTTCGCCGCGGTTGATGGCGAGCACGCGGTGAGGCGCGATGCGCGACACGCGCTCGGAGAACTCGTAGTACATGGAATAAACGGAGCTTTTCTCGTCGTCCTCGTTGTCGCCCGACTTTGCAGTGACGATCGTGCCCTGCTCGCGCGTCAGCGTGCGCAGACGCTTTCTGTAGTCGGCGTTGTCGGAGACGTCCTCGGCTATGATGTCGGCGGCGCCCGCGAGCGCCTCGGCGGGCGACTTGACGTCGTCGGTGACGAATGTCGCCGCAAGCTCGGAAAGCGGCGGCTCATACGCTTCGCGCTGCTCCATTATCGCTTCCGCGAGCGGGGCAAGTCCGCGTTCGCGCGCCACCGACGCGCGCGTCTTGCGCTTCGGACGGAACGGGCGGTATATGTCCTCGATCTCGGCGAGTATCGTCGCGCGCGAAAGCGCTTTTGCGACCTCGTCGGTCAATTTGCCCTGCGCCTCGATCAGGGCGCGCACTTCCTCGCGCCTTTCGTCGAGCGAACGCAGATATTCGAGCCTTGTACTGAGCTCGCGCAGCTGATCGTCGTCGAGCCCTCCCGTCACCTCCTTGCGGTAACGGGCGATGAACGGTATCGTGTTGCCCTCGTCCATAAGCCCGACCGCCGCCGCGACCTGCTTTTCGGGTATATTCAGTTCCTCGGATAATGTCTTTATGATGTCCATGTTATTTGCGGACGGGACTTTTATAGGAAAGTCCTCCCGCGCTCCCTTTCAAAAGTATAAATTTTACAGTGTTGATAACTTATTATACATCATCTTCGACGATTTGTCAAGACGCAAGTCACAGCATAATGTGACAGAATTTTTCGTTAAACTTGCCCTCCAAGCTTGGCAACGAGCCGTAGGCTTCGCAGCTTCACGTTTGCGCACCGCGCTCGTGCGATGCCCGACGCTGTCAGCGTCAGACGCAGACACGACGCTTTGACGGCGCTCTCACCATGCCGCGAGGGAGCTGTTATGCCGAGGCGGTGACGCGGTCTGCGCCCTGTTGCCTCTTTTGCCGCCGACTGGATAACATCGACGAACACACGGGAGCCTTTTTCGGGATTGTTAAGGGCCTCTTTTTAGCGAAAAAGAGGTCC
>CANQMJ010000104.1 GCA_947624945.1 uncultured Clostridia bacterium
GTGCAGGCGATGTTTCTGTCCCCGTTAAGCGCGTCCTGCGCGCGGACATTCGTATAGACGAGGTAGACGCGGCGGCCGTCATACGATATATCGGGCGCCCAGACGCCGCCCCCGTCGGGGACGCCGGTAAGATCGAGCATTGAGACTCTGTCGAGCGGGGACGAATGAAAGCGCCAGTGCGCGAGGTCGCGGGAATGGTAAATGCGCACGCCGGGCCACCACTCGAACGTGGACACGGCGGCGTAATAGTCGCAGCCTATGCGTATGACGGACGGGTCCGGGTTGAACCCGCGCAGTATCGGATTATGTATCATGACTTTGTAGGTTCGGCGTCCGCGTCCCCGTCGATGAAGAGCTTCATCATGCCCTCCATGCGGAGCGTCGCGGGAAGCGAGAATCCGTGACCCTCGCCGATGAAGGTCTCGAGCGAGACGCGACGTCCCGTCTCCTTTGCGTGAAGAGCGTACGAGAGCGGCACTATCGGGTCGCGGTCGCCGTGCATCAGCAGTATGCGTCCGTCAAAGCTTGCGAGCGCGCCGTCGACGTCGAGGGTGCGCAGCGAAAGGAAAAATCCGCGTCCGAGCTCCATGCCCCAGAATTCGAGCGACTCGGGAATGTCGGAGACATCGGGGAACCGCTCATTCCAGTTGTCGGGTACGCAGAGCGCGGGGAAAAGGAGCAGCAGTCCGCGGAACCGTCCGGGGCAGCGCTGCGACGTGATGACGGAGACGAGCCCGCCCATGCTCGCGCCGAAAAGATAGACGCGGCTTTTGTCGACGTCGGGGCGCGCGGTAAGCGCATCGGCGACGGCGATGACGTCCTCGCATTCGGTGTCGATGGTCATGGACGTCGTGGGAAAGCCGCTCCCGTCGCGAGTACTGCCGCCGCAGAACGTGATCGAGGCGGCGGCGACGCCGTGCGCGGCGAAATACTCCGTCGTCTTTTCAAAATCGGTCTCGTATCCGTTGTAGCCGTGGCTCATGATTATGAGCGGGAACGATGTGCTCCCGTTCCCGTCGGGGAACGCGGCGATACCGTGCGTGCTCCGTCCGTGATGGGGGACCGTGAAATCGAACTTGTTCATTTTGCTTTTCTGCGTCCTTTCTTTTATTTTGACTGTATCATCATCGCTTTACAGCGACCGCACGAGCGACTTATAGTGGCGTCCGCGCTCCTCGAAGTTGGAAAACGCGTCGAAGCTCGCGCACGCGGGCGATAAAAGCACCGTATCTGCGCCGAGTGCATGTGCCTTTTCGTATGCGGCGCGGACGGCGTCGTCGAAGTCGGGAATAATGGTAAAGTCCGCGTCCGCGATGCCGGCGTCGCGGTACGCGCCGGCGATAAGGGAGCGCGTCGCGCCGGTCAAAATCGTGTGCATCACGCCGCCGTGAGCGAGCACGGCGTCCGCGAGCGGACGCATCGGTATATGCTTGTCGTAGCCGCCGCAGATGATGACGATATGTCTGTCCGACAGTGCGGACAGCGCTGCCGCCGTCCGCGTCGGCGTCGAGTCGATGCTGCCGTTGTAGAACGTGATGCCGTCGAGCTCGCGCACGAATTCGAGCCTGTGCTCGACGCCGCCGAACGTGCCGGCGACCGTGCGCGCGCAGTCGAGAAGTATGCCGCGCGGCAGAAGGTCGTAGAGGGCGGCGAGCGCCGCCATGTAGTTTTCGACGTTGTGCAGTCCCGGCAGCTTTATGTCTGCGCGGTCGAGCAGCTTCACCCGCTCGCCGCCGCGAACGAGCACTATCTCGTCCCCGTCAAGGCGCACGATGCTGTTGATGTTGTCGGGAATATCAATGTCGCGCGCGGTAAAAAACGTCACCGCAGCGTTCGTCTTTGATGCCGCCTCGCGCGTTATGTCGCAGCCGTAGTTGAGGACGGCGCGTTCGCAGCCGCCGCCGATGACGCGCAGCTTCGACTCTATGTATTCCTCCATCCCTGTGTGCCAGTTGAGATGGTTGGGCGTGACGTTCGTTATGACCGCCGTCTTCGGCGCGGTCGGAAATGTCATGAGCTGGAAGCTCGACAGCTCCGCGACGGCGAAGTCGTTCTCGTCGAGCTCATAAAGGCGCGGAAGGAGCGGCGCTCCGATGTTGCCGCCGAGGACTGCCTTTGCGCCGTTCCCCATTTTTTCGAGCGCGGCGGACAGTATCATATGTGTGAGCGTCGTCGTCGTCGTTTTGCCGTCGCTGCCCGTTATCGCTATCTTATACGCGGGGCAGAGAGCGTAAAAAAGCTCCATTTCGCTCGTAAGTATCGCGCCGCGTCGCACCGCGTCGGGTATGCCGCCAGCGTCGGGGCGTATGCCCGGCGTGCGGAATATGACGGCGGCGGGTATGTCGTCGAGGTAATGCTCGCCGAGCGTGAACCTGACGCCGCGGCGCTCGTATGCGTCGATGTCGACATGCTGTGCGAGCGTTTCGCGGCTCTTTGCGTCGCGCACCTCGACATGTATGCCCCGCCCGAGCAGAAAATCGCAGAGCGGCACGTTCGATATGCCGAACCCGAGCACGACGGCGCCGGTCCGTCCGGCTGTGGTGAGTATGTTCATGGTTTTTTCGGGGGAGGGACTTCTTGTAAGAAGTCCCTCCCCCGCACCCCCTCTTCAAGAACTTTTATTACCTTTTAGTTTTGCTTTTGGACGCTTTTGTATTCGTCGTAGAATTTATAGTACGGGCAGTCGCGGGTCTCTTTGCGCGCGAACCGCTCCGCCTCGTCCTCGTCGAGCGACACGGTGCAGACATAGTCGTCGGCGTATTCGTCATAATCGTAGTATACGCAGTCGTCGCAGCAGACGACACGCTTTTTCTTCGCTTTTTTGTCAGCCGTCATTTTGTCCCCTCACCGCCTTCGGGATAAGTATACCACAAAAACTGTTGCGAAGCAATCCGTTTTGTGGTATACTGTGTTTGTAAAATGAGAGGTTTTGCGAACAGTTGAGATTTATATGTCAACGATAGCGATGAATATAGCGAAAATGATAGATATGCTGCCCGAAAGCGAGCAGTTTCTGGCGCAGGAATTCGTCAAGCGGCTCGTTTTGGCGTGGGATCCCGATTTCACAAAGGTCACGCCGGACGAGGCGGATCGTCTCGAGAATGCGGAAAACGGCGAATTTGTCCGTGACGCCGATATTGACTGGAACGATATATCAAAATACGCGGAGTGAAAAGGCATAATTTATGAACGACATCATTACCGAACGACCCGGTTTTCGCCGCGAGCATGACTCGATGGGGGAGATGTGGGTGCCGGCGGACAAATACTGGGGCGCGCAGACTGAGCGCAGCTATGAAAATTTCAAGATCGGCACCGAAAAGATGCCGGCGGAGGTCATAGACGCGTTCGCGATACTCAAAAAAGCGGCGGCGACTGCGAACGAACGTCTCGGCAGGCTCGATAAAGAAAAGGCGGACGTTATCCGCACCGTGTGCGACGAGATACTCGCCGGCAAGCTGGCGGGCAATTTCCCGCTCGCGGTTTGGCAGACGGGCAGCGGCACGCAGTCGAACATGAACTGCAACGAAGTCATCGCGAACAGGGGCAACGAGCTTGCATGCAAAAAGCTCCTTCACCCGAACGATGACGTGAATATGTCGCAGAGCTCGAACGACACGTTCCCGACCGCGATGCACATTGCGGCGGCGACTGCGATAAAAGATAAGGTCATACCCGCGGTCGAAAAACTGGCGGCGACGTTCTCGCGCCTTGAGGCCGAGAACGAAGGCGTTATAAAGACGGGGCGCACGCACCTGCAGGACGCGACGCCGATAAAGTTTTCGCAGGAGATAAGCGGATGGCGCAATATGCTCGAAAAGTCGCGCGCGATGCTGGAGCTCGCGCTGCCGGGACTGTACGAGCTGGCGCTCGGCGGCACCGCCGTCGGAACGGGACTGAACGCGCCGCGCGGATTCGACGTCGAGGTGGCGAATGCTGTCGCGGAGCTGACGGGGAAGCCGTTCGTCACCGCGCCGAACAAGTTCCACTCGCTGACGTCGAAGGACGAAATAGTATTCGCACACGGCGCGCTGAGGGCGCTCGCCGCCGACATGATGAAGATAGCGAACGACGTGAGATGGCTGTCGAGCGGACCGCGCTGCGGACTTGGCGAGATATTCATACCCGAAAACGAGCCGGGCAGCTCGATAATGCCGGGCAAGGTCAATCCGACTCAGTGCGAGGCGGTCACGATGGCGGCTGTGCAGGTCATCGCCAATGACGTCGCCGTCGGGATGGCAGCGTCGCAGGGCAATTTCGAGTTGAACGTGTTCATGCCCGTCACGATATACAACTTCTTACAATCCGCGCGCCTTATGGCGGACGCGATAGTGTCGTTCAACGACAACTGCGCCGTCGGGATACGGGCGAACAGGGATAAAATGGACGAGAACCTGCGCAAATCGCTCATGCTTGTGACGTGCCTCAACCCGTACATCGGGTACGAGAACGCGGCAAAGACGGCGAAGCTTGCATACAAAGAGGGAATATCGCTGCGCGAGGCGTGCGTTTCGCTCGGATTTTTGACGGAAGAAAAGTTTGATGAGGTATTCCACCCCGAACAGATGGTGTGACGTTTCGGCTGATTTTCCCTCACTCATCGTTGTCACGGCTCGCAATACGTCCGGTATTGCGTTACCGCTCCGCCTCGATTGATGAAAAATTCACTCGAAACGGATTATAAAAAAATATAATACTTATTTTACACATACAAGAGGACAAACACATGGACTACAACAAGCTCTCGCTCGAGCTGCATGAAGAACACAAGGGCAAAATAGGCGTCGTTTCGAAGGTGCCGGTAAAGACGCGCGACGATTTGTCGACTGCGTACACGCCCGGCGTCGCGGAGCCGTGCCGCCGCATACACGATAACGAAGCCGACGTATACCGCTACACGGCAAAGGGCAATCTCGTCGCCGTCGTGACGGACGGCACGGCGGTGCTCGGACTCGGCGACATCGGACCGAAGGCGGCGATGCCCGTCATGGAGGGCAAGGCGATACTGTTCAAGACGTTCGCCGACATCGACGCGTTCCCGATATGCCTTGATACGAAGGACCCCGACGAAATAGTCAAAACGGTCAAATACCTCGCGCCGACGTTCGGCGGCATCAACCTTGAAGACATCGCGGCGCCGCGCTGCTTCGAGATAGAATCGCGCCTGCGCGCCGAGCTCGATATACCCGTGTTCCACGACGACCAGCACGGCACGGCAATTGTGGTGACGGCGGGACTCAAAAATGCGCTGAAGCTCGTCGGCAAAAAGCATGACGAGGTGAAGATAGTCATAAACGGCGCGGGCGCGGCGGGCATATCAATATGCCGCCTGCTCATGCGCGCGGGCTACGGCGACATCACGCTCATCTCGAGCAAGGGCGCGCTTGCTGTCGGTGAGCCGTGGATGAACCCCGTTCAGGCTGAGATGGCAAAGGTGACGAACCCGCGCGGCGAGCGCGGCAAGCTCGTCGACGTTATCGCGGGCAAGGACGTATTCATCGGCGTGTCGGTGCCCGGCGTCATGACGGCAGACATGGTAAAGATGATGGCGACGGACCCCATCGTGTTCGCTATGGCGAATCCGACGCCCGAGATCATGCCCGACGAGGCGAGACGCGGCGGCGCGCGCATAATCGCGACGGGACGCTCCGACTTCCCGAACCAGATAAACAACGTGCTCGTGTTCCCCGGCATCTTCCGCGGCGCGCTCGACGCGAAAGCGACCGACATCACCGAGGAAATGAAGCTCGCGGCAGCGAACGCGATAGCGTCGATAGTGACAGAGGACAAGCTCGCGGAGGACTACATAATCCCCGGCGCATTCGACCCGACTGTGGCAAAAGCGGTCGCCGCCGAGGTCGCAAGAGTCGCACGCGAACAGGGCATAACGAAAGAATAATCTATTTTTTCAAAAACACGCACACAGCAAAGCCTTCCAAGCAAGTCAAAAACCGTAATAAAAGTTTTTGAAGATAGGGGCGCGGGGGAAGGAACTTTTTACAAAAAGTTCCTTCCCCCGCCCTATATTTGATTAAAATAATCTCCACACTATCATCGCGGCAAACCATGCGAGGAGAGTATGCGCGACGGCGCACAGAGCCGCGCGGCGCGCGCCCGCCTCGGACGCAATCGCCGACAGCGCGGACGCGCACGGCGCGTACAGCATCACGAACACGCCGAACGCGGCGGCGGACGCGGGTGTGAACACGGACGAAATATCGCCGCCTGTCAGCACCGTCAGTGTGCCGACTATCGCCTCCTTCGCGCCGAGCCCGGCAAAGAGCGCAGACGCGGCACGCCAGTCGCCGAATCCGAGCGGCGACAGCAAGCGCGCAAACAGACGTCCCGCATCCGCGAGCAGACTGTCGCGCGCGTTTGCGACGACGTGAAAATGCGCGTCCACGGACGAGAGCAGCCACACCGCGACCGATACGAGGAATATCACCGTACACGCGCGCACGGCGAATTCGCGCGCACGGGAAAGCACGCGCGCTGTCACGACGCGGGGACGCGGCAGTCTGTACGGGGGCAGCTCGACGACGTTGTCGGCGGCGACAGAGCGGCGCGACGTAAGTAAGCACCCTATGACGGCTACGAAAACGCCGACGGCGTACATGGCGAATACGTAGACGTATTCGCGGCCCGGGAAAAACGCGTTCGCCATCATCATGTAAACGGGCAGCTTCGCGCCGCAGCTCATAAACGGCACGGCGAATATAGTGCGCAGACGCGCGCGGTCGGAGCCCGCCGCCCGCGACGATAAAACGGCGGGAACAGTGCAGCCAAAGCCGAATATGAGCGGCACGACGCACCGCCCCGACAGCCCGAGCCTCGACATAATGCCGTCGGCGAAAAACGACACGCGCGACAGATACCCGCTGTCCTCGAGTACCGCCATGAACGTCCAAAGTAGAAGCAGCGACGGGAAAAAGCCGAGCACGCTCCCGACGCCGGAGAATATGCCCTCCGCGACGAGACGCGACGCGAACGGCGATACGCCGAGCGATGAAAGTGACTGCCCCGCATACGACGAGGTGCGCGAGATAATGTCGCCGAGCGCGCGGGACAGCATGCCGCCGACGCTGAACGTGACGAAAAACGACAACGTCATCACGGCGGCGAATATGAGATATGCGCACTTCCCGAGTATGACTTTGTCCGCAACAGGCTCCGCAGGCTCGGGAACGCGGACGCAGCGCGCGCATATCGCGTCTACCTCACGGTACACGGACTCGGCGTCCGCGCATGTGTCGACATCGACGCGTCCGCGCTCGCGCGGCATCAGCGACTCTATCGCCGACATAAGCTCGTCGACGCCGTCGCCGTCCGCCGCCGACATGAAAACGACATTTTGCGCGCCGAGCATTCGGCGGAGCGCGGACGCGTTTATGCTGCCTTTACGTCTGCGCACCTCGTCCATCATGTTCACGGCGACGACGACGGGGACGCGCGGCGACAAATGACGCAAAAGGCACAGCGTCAGGTAGAGCCCGCGTCCGAGCGACGCGGCGTCGACGACGTTGACGATACCGTCATAGTCGCCGGACTCGATAAAATCGCGCGTCACGCGCTCCTCGTCCGTGTACGGTGAAAGACTGTAAACGCCGGGCAGGTCGACGACCTCGACGCCGCCGTCGGTCACACCGACGCCGCAGTCGACGGTGATGCCGGGATAGTTACCGACGCGGCGGTGCGAGTGCGTGAGCAGATTGAACACCGTCGACTTGCCGCCGTTCTGATTGCCGACAAGAATGACCCTCATCTTTTGGCTGTCTCGTACACGTTTATCATATACGCCGTCGACAGTCGCAGCGACATGTCGCAGCCGCGTATGCGCACGCGCATCGTGCCGTGCGACGAAAACAGCACGCGCACATATGTGCCGCTCACAAATCCGAGATCGAGCAGCCGCGCGCATAAAGCCGGCTCCCCCGACACACCGACGACGACGGCGGTGGTGCCGACGTCGACATCGGCAAGCGTTCTGACACTCATGTTATGGCTCCGAAAGCAGTATTTTCACGTTAAAACATATGCGCGGGAGCGATAAAAAATGAATATATTCATCGAATATGCAGAAGTTAAAAGAAATTTAAGAGGTTACACTGTTTTTTCTTAAAACTTTTTGTGTTATACTTGATACAGAAAAGCGAAGGAGGCCTAAAATGTATACGATACTCGTTTGCGACGACGAAGAAGACATCGTCAACGCGCTTAAAATATACCTCACCGCCGACGGCTACAGAGTCATAACGGCGAAGAACGGACGCGACGCGCTCGACCTCGTGCGGACCGAGGACGTCAACCTCATACTGCTCGACATAATGATGCCCGTCATGAACGGCATCGACATGCTGTCCGAGCTGCGGCTCGAATACAATATCCCCGTCATATTCATAACGGCAAAGGGCGAGGACGCGGACAAGATATTCGGTCTTGATACGGGCGCCGACGACTACATCACAAAGCCGTTCAATCCGGCGGAGCTGAAAGCGAGAGTGCGCTCGCAGCTTCGGCGGTATATGCAGCTCGGCGCGGTGCCGGAGCCGGCGCCCGAAAGTAAGGACGAATACCTCGTCGTCGGCGGCATACGCCTCGACGACAAAACGCACACGGTCACCCTCGACGGCGAACCTGTCACGCTGACGCCGACGCAGTACGATATACTGAAGCTGTTCATGGAAAATCCCGACCGCGTGCTGACGCCGAAGCAGATATACCGCGAGGTGTGGGGGACGGAGCCGTACGGCTCGGAGAGCACGGTCGCGGTACACATACGCCATCTGCGCGAAAAGCTCGAGATAGACCCGTCGCACCCGCGTTATTTCCGCGTCGTGTGGGGAGAGGGCTACAGACTGATGGGCGGCGAGAAAAACTGACCAAAGGAGGCGACAAAAATGGTAAACAGGTTAAGAGGTTCGGCGCTGTTTAAGGCG
>CANQMJ010000105.1 GCA_947624945.1 uncultured Clostridia bacterium
CGATACCGGCAGCGTCGGGACGTCTCGGCGCGCTGTCGCATAAGGTCGCATCAAAGCTTTCATCGCTCGCGCCGAAGAAAAAAGCGCGCCGCCGCTATCCGAGCACCGTTTTCGCTTGGGAATGCGGCAAGCTCCTGACGCCCGCGATAATACTGACGGTCGTTATACTTCTCATACTGTCCGCGCGCGACGCGAACAATTACTATAATGCCCGCATATCGGAGGGCGAGCTGCGGTACGAGACATACGTCAACGAGCACCTCTACGGCCCCGCGACGGACGAAAAGCAGAGTTACATCTACGAGCGCATGTCGTATACGTCGGAGATGACGAGCGAGGCGCGTTTCCACGAAATGCTGGAAAACAGCGCGGGCGACGAGCTTTATACGTTCCTTGATGAGCGAAACGAAGCGATGGCGGAGGCCGCGATGCTGGGGATGGCGTCGGAAAAGATGAGGTATTTGCAGTCGCTCGAGGACGACATAGGCGAGCGCGGCTGGTTCATATTCGACGTGAAGCTCGACAGGATCCTTTCGCGCGACATCAACATCTACATGCTCGCCGCCGTCATAATCGTGTTCTCACGCATGTACGGCGCGGACTATGCTGGCAAGGTGTCGGAGGGCAATTTCGCCGCCATTCTGCGTACGACGAGACGCGGACGCAGGAGCACGTACCGCGCGAAGACGATGTCGGCGCTCGCGGTATCTCTTTTGACCGCAGTCGCTTTCATCGCCGTCGATGTGTCGTTCGGCATCGCGTCGACGGACCGCTTTTTCGACCTTCTGTCGGCGCCGCTTTTGTCGATTGCAAAATACTCCGGCATGCACAGCGATATCACCGTCGGCGCGTATCTCGCGCTCGTAGTCGCCGCGCGAGCCGCCGCGTGCGTGATAATCGCATATCTGACGTGCGCCGCGTCGTTTGCGCTGCGCAGACTGCCGTCGACGCTGTTCGCGGTGTCGCTGTTCACGCTTCTGCCTTATGCGCTCGTCTATATGGGCGTGCTCGCGCTGCGGTATGTGGACGTCACCGCGATGCTCGCGGGCGGCAAGCTGTTCACGCGGTCGGCGGAGCTCGCCGTCGGCGGAAACCCGTTCGCATTCGCGGCGATACTCGTATGCGGCTATGTTGCCGTCGCTGCCGCCGCGTCAATAGCGGTGAGAGCGAAAGTGGGAAAATAAACGAAAGAGCGCATTTTCCGCGAAGCGAACCCGCCGCTGACTAAGTAGCGGCAACGTGCCGTCAGGCTTCGCAGCTCCAAATTCGAGCACCGTGCCCGTGTGTTGACGGCGCTCCCCATCGTTCGACGCAGACACGACGCTCGGGCGGCGCAGTCGCCCCGTCGCGAGGGAGCTGTTCGCAGTTAGCGATAACGCGGTCTACGCCCCGATGCCTTTTTTTCCGCCGACTCGATAACATCGACGAACACACGGGAGCCTCTTTCGGGTTCGACAAGGGGGACTTTCTTGCGAGAAAGTCCCCCTTGTCAAAAACCTGTTCGTAGGTGTGAAAGACGTCACCACGTCAGGTAATCAAAGGTAGCTGCCGGAGGGGACAGACTGTACAAACATCCGCGGTGAGCGGCAGTTCGTCGCTGACGCGCCGACCTACGACACGTTTTCGCTTCGCGAAAGGTGTGGTGCAACTACTGCGTCATTTTTAATAAAAAATTTTGAAAGGATGAGAGCGCGATAGAAATAGGAAGAAGGGGCATGCGCCCCTTCTTCTGCTTTTTCGCCTTGCGAAAAAGCCAACTTCATTTCAAGAAGTTTAATACAAACATTTTTATATTTTTTCACAGCATGTAATATCAATACATGCCTATTAAAATGGGAAACCTTTTGTCGTGTCAGAAAGGTGGCAGCTTCGAGTAAAACTCGGAGCTTCTCCATGCCACACTTTTCGCGCAGCGAAAACGTGTCGCAGGTCGCCGCAGGCGAACTGCCTCCTTCACAAAAGACGGATTTTATCAAAAAATTTCTGCGCTACAATTACTTCCAACAAAAAATATATAAAAGTTCTTGAAAGAAAGAGGGTTTGGGGGAGAGGAAACTTCTCTCAAGAAGTTTCCTCTCCCCCAAATAAAACCAATTATTTCATCAATACATGCCGTCCATGCCGCCGCCCATACCGGCTGCGGGAGCGGCCGCCTTCTCCTCGGGCTTATCGACCACGACAGCCTCCGTCGTGAGCACGATAGACGCGATGGATGCGGCGTTCTCGAGCGCGCAGCGCGAAACCTTCGTCGGGTCGACGATGCCTGACTCGATCATGTCGCCGTAAGTCTCGGTAGCGGCGTCGAAGCCGTAGCCGACGACGCCCTTCGTGCGCACGTTGTTGACGACGACGGAGCCTTCGAAGCCCGCGTTCTCCGCGATCTGACGGAGCGGGGCTTCGAGCGCCTTGACTACGATCGCAACGCCCGTCTTTTCGTCGCCCTCTGTCGTGTCGAGCAGCTTGGCAACGTCGTCGATGATGTTGATGTACGCTGTTCCGCCGCCGGGAACGATGCCTTCCTCGACTGCCGCACGCGTAGCGTTCAGAGCGTCCTCGATGCGGAGCTTCTTTTCCTTCATCTCAGTCTCGGTAGCAGCGCCGACCTTGATGACGGCAACGCCGCCCGACAGCTTCGCGAGTCTCTCCTGGAGCTTCTCACGGTCGAAATCGGATGTCGTCGTCTCGATCGCGGACTTGATCTGACCGATGCGGGCTTTTATCTCTGCGGGATCGCCCGCGCCGCCGACGATGATGGTGTTCTCCTTGTCGATCTTGACCTGACGGCAGTGACCGAGCTGGTCGATCGTCGTGTCCTTGAGTTCGAGTCCGAGCTCGGAGGTGATGACCTGACCGCCCGTCAAAATCGCGATGTCGCGGAGCATTTCCTTGCGTCTGTCGCCGAATCCCGGAGCCTTGACAGCAACGCATGTGAACGTGCCGCGCAGCTTGTTGAGCACGAGCGTCGTGAGAGCTTCGCCCTCGACGTCCTCGGCGATTATGAGCAGCTTTCTGCCCGACTGAACGATCTGATTGAGCAGCTCGAGTATTTCCTGAATGTTGGATATCTTCTTATCCGTGATGAGGATGAGCGGATCGTCGATGACGGCTTCCATCTTGTCCATATCCGTCGCCATGTATGGGGACAGATAGCCGCGGTCGAACTGCATGCCCTCGACGACCTCGCAGTACGTCTCGGCGGACTTGGATTCCTCAACGGTGATAACGCCGTCGGAGGTGACCTTCTCCATCGCGTCCGCGATGAGCGTGCCGATGACCTCGTCGCCGGCGGAGATAGTGCCGACGCGCGCGATATCGGCGGAGCCCTTCACCTTGGAGGAGTTAGCCTTGAGGCACTCGGTAGCCTTAGCGACCGCCTTCTGTATGCCGCGGCGCAGCACCATCGGATTTGCGCCAGCGGTCACGTTCTTCATGCCCTCGTGTATGAACGCCTGCGCAAGAAGCGTAGCCGTCGTAGTGCCGTCGCCGGCAGCGTCGTTCGTCTTTGTAGCGACTTCTTTTACGAGCTGCGCGCCCGTGTTCTCGGCAGGATCCTCGAGCTCGATCTCCTTCGCTATCGTAACGCCGTCGTTGATGATGAGCGGCGAGCCGTATTTCTTGTCGAGTACGACGTTTCTGCCCTTCGGACCGAGCGTTATCTTGACTGTGTCGGCGAGCTTATCAACGCCCGCGAGCAGCGCGGATCTTGCCTCGCTGCCGTAAAGAATGTTCTTTGCCATGATTTTTACTCCTTAACTTAATGATAGAATGTTCTCTCAGCCGATCTTCGCGAGAATGTCGCCCTGACGGACGATGTTGTATTCGACGCCGTCGATCTTTATCTCGGTGCCCGCGTACTTGCTGATGATGACGCGGTCGCCGACCGCGCTGACCATAGCGGTCTGTTTACCGTCTACTTCGCCGCCGGGACCGACAGCGACGACCTCGAATACCTGCGGCTTCTCCTTTGCGGAGCCGGGCAGGATGATGCCTGCGGCAGTCGTTTCCTCGACTTCCGTTGCCTTTACGACGACCTTGTCAAAAAGCGGAATGATGTTCATTTGTTTTGCCTCCTTCTGAACATTTATGTAATACTATGTATAAGCCGTGCAAGTTTAGCACTCAAGCACTTCGAGTGCTAATTCTTACGTGTACTATTTTATATAAGTATGCGTAAAAAATCAACCCCTTTATCGCCGTCATTTTCTACATAAAATCGCAGAATTTATGTTATATTTTGTATATTTTGAAAACGATATACTTCTCCCCTGCCCACCGCTTCGCATCTTTACGATACTTGACAAAATGCGCGCCGTAATGTATAATAAACGCAGTCAAAAAAAGGATAAGAGGCGGGAAGATGAGAAAGTAAGCGATTTGCAGCACAGCGCGAAAAGGCACACTGCGGTGCCGCCTTTCCCGCGCGCCGAAAATTCGGCATGCGATCGCTTACGGTACGCGCATACGGCGCGTTTCTCATCACGCCTTTTTGTGTTTCCGTTCGCGCGCATGCTCCCTATGTGTCAGAAAGGAAACTTTTTTATATGCTTGAATTAAAAAATATATCGCTCACACTGAAAAAGGACTCGCGCCCGCTCATCGAGGATTTCTCCTTCACGCTCGAACGCGGCGACGCCGCCGCGCTCATCGGCGAGGAAGGCAACGGAAAGTCGACGCTGCTGCGCTTTTTATACGACAAGCACTCCGTCGACGGTTACTGCGAATACTCTGGCAGCGTCGTAAAACGCGGACGCGTCGCGTACCTGCCGCAGATACCGGACGAAAAAACGATGTCGTCGACGCTGCGCGCATACTTTTCCGATGTCGAAGCATACGTCGCCGAGAGCGCGCTGTCGCGTCTCGGAATGACGCCCGGGCTCACGTCGTCGGAGCGCACGCTGTCGACGCTGTCGGGCGGCGAACGCGTGAAAGCTCAGATCGCGCACATCGTCGCGGAGGAGCCCGACGTGCTGCTGCTCGACGAGCCGACCAACGACCTCGACGCGGACACGCTTTTGATGCTCGAGGACTTCATCAACGACAGCACGCGCCGCCGAAAATACGCGATAATGTACGTCACGCACGATGAAAAGCTCGTCGAGAATACGGCGAACGTCATCGTCCACATGGAACAGCTCATAAGAAAGACAAAGTGCCGCGTCACGGTCGCGCGGTGCGGGTACCGCGAATACATGGAGCGCCGCGACAGCGACTTCGAGCGCCACACGCAGATAGCGCAGAAGCAGAGAGACGACTACGACAAGAAAATGGAGCGCTGGCGGCAGATATACGAGCGCGTCGACCACGACCAGCGCACAATCTCGCGCGGCGACCCGAGCGGCGGGCGGCTCCTTAAAAAGAAAATGCATTCCGTCATCGCGACGGGGAAGCGCTTCGAGCGCGAACGCGAGGATTTCCTCGACTTTCCCGAGCGCGAGGACGCCATAATCACGCGCTTCGACGAGTCGGTCACGGTGCCGGCGGGCAAGCGCGTACTCGACATATCGATGCCGGAGCTGACGGCGGGAGGACGCGTGCTCGCGAAAAACGTCTCGCTCACAGTCACGGGCGGCGAGCACGTCTGCATCACGGGCAAAAACGGCGCGGGCAAGTCGACGCTTTTGTCGGTGATATGGGACGAGCTGCGCGGACGGCGCGACGTCACCGCCGCCTACATGCCGCAGAATTACGGCGACGTCCTCGACTTCTCGCTGACGCCGACCGAGCACCTCGCCGCCAACTACAAAAAGGACGATATAACGCGCGCACGCACATATCTCGGCGCGATGCTGTTCACGCACGAGGAAATGCTCTCGCCGATAGGCACGCTGTCGGGGGGACAGCGCGCGAAGCTGCTCTTTCTCGACATGGTGCTGCGCGGCGCGAACGTGCTCGTCCTCGACGAACCGACGCGCAATTTCAGCCCGCTGTCATCGCCCGTCGTGACGCGCGCGATCAGAGATTTTCACGGCTGCGTCATCGCGGTGTCGCACGACAGGCGTTTTGTCGAATCGTGCGACCGCGTGTACACGCTGACCGCCGACGGGCTGTGCATGTCGTGAGCGGCTCTGCGGCGCCGCCACATTTTCGCGAAACGAAACCGCACCGTCAAAATAAAAGTAACGAGCCGTAGGCTTCGCAGTGTCACCTACACGCACCGCGCTCGTGCGTTGACGGCGCTGCCAGTTTCAAACGCAGACACGACGTATGGACGGCGCACTCGCCCCGCCGCGTGCCGCAGGCTCCCCCGCTTAACCTGCGCACGCAACAATTTGCCGTAACCGCTTTATCCCCTCATCTGCCTATATTATACCACAAAATTTGCAATTTGTCAAGTGCTTTTCACAAATTTATGTATTTTTTACTTTCATGTAACCGATAGACCGTTTCCAAAACTTACTTCTCCGCTCACCGCGGATGTTTATACAGTCTGTCCCTACCGGCAGCTACCTTTGTTCACCTGACGTGGTGACGTCTTTCACACCCTTCAATTGGTTTTTGACAAGGGGGACTTTCTCGCAAGAAAGTCCCCCTTGTCGAACCCGAAAGAGGCTCCCGTGTGGCGTCGATGTGATTGAATCTGCGGGAAAAAAGGCTTCGGGGCGTAGACCGCGTTATTATTTCCTGCGAACAGCTCCCTCGCGACGGGGCGACTACGCCGTCGAAGTGTCGTGTCTGCGTCAAGTCATGTCGCGCCGAACATCGCACGAGCACGGTGCATGTAGGTGTGGTTGGGAAAGCCTACGGCACGTACCCGTTACGTGGACGGCAAATTCAAAAAATGTAATAAAAGTTTTTGAAAGAAAGGGGTCCGGGGAAAGGAAACTTTTTTCAAAAAGAATTGCGGAGCCCCTTTTTGTAAAAGGTGCCCCGCCCCTCTCCAAAAGCGGACTAAATAGTGTTTATCTTAAAGACGCGCTGAATATATTGTTTTCGTTTACTTAGTAAATTTGTTTGATTAGTAAAAAAGAAAAAAGTAGAAAAAGTTTTTGAAAGAAAGGGGTCCGGGGGAAGGAAACTTTTTTCAAAAAGAATTGCGGAGCCCCTTTTTGTAAAAGGTGCCCCGCCCCTCTCCAAAAGCGGACCGATTAGTGCTTATCTTAAGTTCTCTCGTAAAACATTGTTTTCGTTTATTTTATAAAAATAAAATCTGTAATAAAAGTTCTTGAAAAGATAGGGGCGCGGGGGAAGAAAAACTTCTTTCAAGAAGTTTTTCTTCCCCCGCACTAAAACCTATTTCAAAAATACATTCACACGACTGTGTAGCCGGCGGCGGTCACAGCCGCCGCGAGAGCGGAGTCGTCGACGTCGTGCGTCAGCGTAACGACAGCGTTCGCCTTCTTATGACTGACCTTCGCCTCGGCGACGCCGTCGACGGCCTCGAGCGCGGACTTGACGCGCGCCTCGCAGTGCGGGCACATCATGCCCTTGATCTTAATAGTTTTTTCCATACTTTTCTTGTCCTTTCGGCTTTTCTTTGATTTATTTTCATTCGCGGACCTGCCGCGGATGTTGCAGAAATTGAGACGCAAAGCGTTCGTTACGACGCAGAAGCTCGACAGGCTCATCGCCGCCGCGCCGAACATCGGGTCGAGCTCGAGCGAAAGCGACGGTATGAACGCGCCCGCCGCGAGCGGTATGCCTATCACGTTGTAGATGAACGCCCAGAACAGGTTCTCGTGTATGTTGCGGAGCGTCGCGCGACCGAGACATATCGCGGCGGGAACGTCGGAGAGGCGGCTCTTCATCAGCACGACCTCGGCGGAGTCGATGGCGACGTCGGTGCCCGCGCCTATCGCGATGCCGACGTCGGCGGCCGTCAGCGCCGGCGCGTCATTGACGCCGTCGCCGACCATGACGACGCGCCCACTCTTGCGCAGCTCGCGCACGGCGGCCTCCTTGCCGTCGGGCAGAACGCCCGCAACAACGTCGTCGACGTGTGCCTCTTTACCGATAGCGGCGGCGGTGCGCGCGTTGTCGCCCGTCAACATCACGACGCGTATGCCCATCGAGCGAAGCTCGTCGACGGCGGCGGCGCTGTCGGGCTTTATCACGTCCGCTACGGCGACGACGCCGAGACAGCGTCCGTCAACGGCGAAGTAAAGCGGCGTCTTGCCGGACGCCGACATCGCATCCGCGGCGTCGGTCATACTATCGGGTATATCGCATACGGACGAAACGTAAGCGTGATTCCCGCCGACGGCACGCTTGCCGTCCACTGTGCCGGAGACGCCGTTGCCGCTCGCGGCGCGGAAATCGTCGGCGTCGGGCGCGGAAACGGAGTTCTCATCAGCATACGCGGTGACGGCGCGCGCGATCGGGTGCTCGCTCTTTTTCTCGAGCGCATACGCGACGCGCATCAGCTCGCGCGCGTCGATGTTGTCGGCGGGTATAACGTCGGTGACGCGCGGCTTTCCCTCCGTGATCGTGCCCGTTTTGTCAAGCGCGACCGTGTCGACGCGTCCCATCGCTTCGAGCGATGCGGCGGTCTTATACAGTATGCCGTTTTTCGCGCCGACGCCGCTGCCGACCATTATCGCGACGGGAGTCGCAAGCCCGAGCGCGCACGGGCAGCTTATGACGAGCACCGATATGCCGCGCGCGAGCGCGAATCCGACGTCTCGCCCGGCGATGAGCCATACCGCGACCGTTATTGCCGCGACGGTCATGACGGCGGGGACGAATATGCCCGCGACGCGGTCCGCGATCTTGGCTATCGGCGCCTTTGTCGCGGCGGCGTCGCCGACCATTTTGACGATTTGCGACAGCGTCGTGTCCTCGCCGACGCGCGTCGCGCAGCACGATAAAAATCCCGACGTGTTCGTAGTGCCCGCCGACACGGTGTCGCCGATCTCCTTGTCGACGGGGATGCTCTCGCCCGACAGCGACGACTCGTCGACGGCTGACACGCCGTCGGTGACG
>CANQMJ010000106.1 GCA_947624945.1 uncultured Clostridia bacterium
TCGGGGGGGGTAGTTATTGGCGGTTTCGTTTTTCTTGGTGCTCATGTCGGTTCTCCTTTATGTAAAAAAATTCAGGGAAAGCTTTTTGGTAGAGGGTTCAGGGAGACCGCAGTCTGACGCCTCAGCGTCAGACTGCTATTTTCATCGAAAAAGGGGTCCCCCTGAGAAAAATTAAATAATCGGTATTCTGAATATGTTCACCGAGCGCGGCGCGAAGTCGTAGACGAACGGAACGTCGTCGACGTCGACGGAACCGTACTTTGTCGCGACCTTTTCGGGCTCCTCAAAGGAGTTTTTGTCGTCTATGGAGTCGGCGGTCAGCGTTTCGAGCTTTACGGTGCGCGCGCCGCGACCCGCGCCCTCGACCTCGATATTCATCGTCACAGCTGTCGGACGGACGTTAACGGCTTTGATTATGACCTCGTTCGCGCCCTCGTCGAGTGTGGACGAAACGTATATGCGGTGCGGAGGCTTCGGGTCGTAGTCGATCTCGTTTACGACCGCGCCGTCTATCTCGGTTACGATGTGCTTGCCGCACCGTCTTACCGATACGGTGTATTCGCGCGCGTTTTCCCATTCAAACGTGGCGTTTGACAGTCTCTCGTCGTAGCCGCGTCTGCGTATCATCAGCGCGGACTCGCTGCCCCTGCGTCCTTCGCCGCCGAACGTCCATGTGAACTGCGCGTTCTCACCGACACAGAACGATATCGAAACGCCGCGTCTAAAGCGGAACGGTTCGTCGCCGGGACGGCGGGGCGGTATCTCCTCGACGGGCTCGTCCGCATATACGGTGCAGGAGAACTCGAAATCCTCGTAGTCGCCGTGAACGACTACGTCCTGTACGGGACCCCAGCGGCGCGGACGGTGCTCGCCCTCGACGGGCGGCGGGAGCGTACCGCGCGACAGCGTGCCGTCCTTGTACGACCAGTCGCCGTTTTTGACCTCTATATCTGCGGCGGACACAGGCTCGCCGTTCACCTTGACGGAGCCGAACTTCACCTCGCCCCTGCCGACGCCGAAGGCGAAGCCGCCCGACATGCGCTCGGGCACGTATACGTCGTCGTCGGGCGTTACCGCGACCGTGACGGGAAGCGTCACGTCGCCCTGGTTGACGGAGTACATCTTCTGCACATAGTAGCTCGGTATGCCGTAGACGCGGTGGTTGTCGTACCAGATCAGGTTCGGGTTCCAGTTGACGTAGTCGGTGTTGCACAGAAGCGGCGCATAGCACGTCAGCGCGACCTTGTCGGCGTTGAGCTCGAAGCTCGTCATGTACGCCGCCTCGCAGAGCGCGTTATAGAACGTGCTGTTTCTGCTCGCGTATTCGCCGAGGAATACTTTCGGCCCGTTCGGGTCGTAGAAATCGGAGAAATAGCGGTCGTAGTTCTGTATCATCCAGTCGGGAGCGACGTAGTAGTGCTCGTCGACGGCGTATGAGCCCCATTTGCGCGACGATTCCCATCCGCGGTTGAAGCCGATGCCGGCGGGCGCGGGACCCGCCGTGTTGAGTATCTTCACGTTCGGGTATTTTTCCGCGATGGCGCGGTGGAAAAGCGGATAGCGTTCGAAGAAGCCCTCGTCGACCTCCTCGTTGCCGATGGCGATGTATTCGATGTTGAACGGCGCGGGATGACCCATCTTGGCGCGGACTGCGCCCCATTTCGTCGACGCGTCGCCGTTGGCGAATTCGAGAAGCTCGAGCGCCTCGTCGACCCACGGCTGCATCTCATCCATCGGGACCCAGTACTGCCTGTGCGGGTTGAACGCGCCGGGGAGGACGGGCATCGCCTTCGCGCCTATGTCCTCGCAGAAGAGGAAGTATTCGTAGTAGCCGAAGCCGTAGGTCTGATTGTAGCCCCAGTTGTCGCGCTTTGAGGCGCGCTCCTCGAGCTTTCCGACCGTATTGCGCCAGCGGTACATGGCGTCTCTCGCGTGCTCGTCGACGTCGCCGTCATGAGTGAGGCAGCCGCCGGGGAAGCGCATGAATTTCGGCTTCATGTCGGCGAGGAACTGCGCGATGTCGGGGCGAAGTCCGTTTTCGCGTCCGCGGAACGTGTCGGCAGGGAAAAGCGACACCATGTCAAGGCACACGCTGCCCGCGCCGTGTACTACGACCGCGAGCCGTCCCTCGTAGTCTTCGGCGGAGGAAACAATGGTCGCCGTATACTTTTTCCACTCGGGCTCGTCGACAGTGATCTCGGCGCTGCCGTAGACGACGCCGTCCTTCGATTCGAGTCTTATCTCGACTTTCTCCTTTAAGCATACGTCGCGGCGCGCGAACATGGAGAAGCGGTACTCGGCGTCCTTGCGGTAGGGCAGCCCCGAGTTGTAGCCGCTGTTGACGGCGGCGACGGTGCCCTCGACGTCAAGACCGTGTCTTGACGCGTTCGTTATGCGCAGATAGTGGGTGTTATGTACGTTCAACGGGTACACGGATTCGACGGAACCGTGAGCGACGCCGCCGTCGCGTCCGACGAGCTCCCACGATGTCATGGGCGTATACTCGCGGTTGTCGACATCGCAGAATTCGAACGAGCGGTTCTGTACCATCTCGGCATAAAGACCGCCGTCGGCGGCGTGGTTTATATCCTCGAAGAATATGCCGTACAGGTCGCCGGTGGGGAACAGTTTTTCGTTTGCGTTTACTTTTATCGCGGAAAGCATGTCAGTTTACCGAGCCTTTCTGCGCGCGCGGCGTCCTTTTTATCGCGCGCTGCATTCTTGTTTTTTTCACATATCCACAAAGATTATACTTGAAACGCGGCGTTGTGTCAACAAGTATAGGTAAATATAAAAGATTATTTGCGTAAAGTGTAAAAGCCGCGCTCTTGCGCGATACCAAACCGATATCAACATTCTTTTCGCAAAGCGAAACTACCGCCGCCCAAGTAATGGCAGAGCGCCGGAGGCTTCGCAACTTCACGTTCGCGCAACGTGCTCGTGCGATGCCCGACGCTCCCATCGTTAAACTCAGACACGACGCTATGACGGCGCAGTCGCCACGCCGCGAGGGAGCTGTTCGCAGTAAGTTATAACGCGGTCTGCGCCCTAAACGAATTTTGCCGCCGATTCAATTACATCGACGAACACACGGGAGCCTTTTTCGGGATTGTTAAGGGCCTCTTTTTAGCGAAAAAGAGGTCCTTAACACGCGTGGCTCCTTCGTGCGAAGGACGAAATATACACTTTACGCTGTAAGCGTAAGCAAAATATCGTTTACATAACTGGCATCTCCCACACTTTTCGCGAAGCGAAAACGTGTCGCAGGTCGTAGCGTTAGCTGGTATCTCCGTTCACCACGGTTCATCGTGCGGTACGTCCCCATCGGCAGCTATCTTTTCTTACCTGACGTGGTGACGTCTTTCACACCATTCAACCGGTTTTTGACAAGGGGGACTTTCTCGCAAGAAAGTCCCCCTTGTCGAACCCCAAAGAGGCTCCCGTGTGTTCGTCGATGTTATCCAGTCGGCGGCAAAAAATTCGTCAGGGCGCAGACCGCGTCAACATCTCGGCATAACAACTCCCTCGCGTCGGGGCGATTGCGCCGTCAAAACGTCGTGTCTGCGTCGGACGCTGGCAGCGTCGAGCATCGCACGAGCACGGTTCACGTAGGTGTGGCTGGGAAGCCTTACGGCAGCAGTTCGTCGCTGGTGCGCCGACCTGCGACACGTTTTCGCTTCGCGAAAAGTGTAGAGATGCCGGTTCGGCGGCATTGCTTGTCACAATACGAAAAAACAGCCTCGGGGACTACCGTCTCCGAGGCTGTGAATATTTTTTATCTTTCCCGCCACATCTTGACCGCGCGGCAGAGCCGCTCCGTGCCGTCCGCGACGCGGCTTTTTGGGCATGCAATATTCATGCGCAGAAAGCGGTTTCCGTCGCCGTGGTACTGAGCGCCCGCCGTCACGAAAAGTCCCGTCTTTTCGCGCACGAACGCGGCAAACGACGTCGAATCGTCCGTCAGCGCCGACACGTCGAGCCACAAAAGATACGTCGCCTCAGACGGCAAAAGCTTCACGCCGTCGACGGTTTCAAGCGCGTTCCGGACGTAACGCTTGTTTTCGTATATGTACTCGCGCAGCTCGCGCAGCCATTCGCCGCCCTTCGTGAACGCGGCGACGGCGGCTCCCGCCGCGAATGCGTTCGGCTCCGCGACCTCGTCGGTGTTGAGTCCGCGCCACATCCGCTGATGCAGGAGCGGATCGAACGCCGCCACCGCCGCAGTCTGTATGCCGGCGAGATTGAACGTCTTCGTCGGCGCGACGCACATGACGGCGATGCCGCGGCACACCTCCGACGCCGAAGCAAACGGAACGTAATCGCGCCCCGGGTCGGTCAGGTCGCAGTGTATCTCGTCCGACACGACGGTGACGTGATGCTTCCGGCACAGCTCTCCGACTCTTGCGAGCTCGTCGCGGCTCCATATCTTTCCTATCGGGTTGTGGGGATTGCACAGTATCATCATCGTGACCTGCGGGTCGGAGAGGTTTTGCTCGAACAGCTCCCAGTCGCGGTGATACTCGTGCCCGTCGTATACGAGCGGCGACTCGACGATGTAGCGCCCGTTATTGTATATCGAGTTGCGGAACGTGTCGTAGACGGGCGTCTCGATGAGCACTTTCTCGGCGGGCGTCGTCAGCTTGCGAACTGCGGTCGAGAGCGCGGGTATGACGCCGGTGCAGAAAATGAAATCGTCCGCCTCGCATTCGAGCCCGTGACGACCGCGCCACCAGTCGCGGTACGCGGCACCCCACTCGTCGGGCACGTCGGAGTAGCCGAACACGCCGTGTTCGGCGCGCTTCACTATCGTTTCCACGATCTCGGGCGCGGTCATGAAGTCCATGTCGGCGACCCACATCGGCAACTCGCCTTCCTTCACTGCGTTCCACTTGACGGAGCCTGTCCCGCGCCGTTCTACGGCGGTGTCAAAATCGTACATTTTCAACCTCTGCAAATTATCTTCGTCTTCGACGGGTCGACGCGGTCGCTCTCGATTATGAGCTCGTCGATGTGGTCGGCGCGTATCGTGCCCGACGACGGATTTATGACGCTGTCGATATTGCCCTCGATGTCGGCGTCGATGTCGGCGGAATACTCGAACGCGAGCGTCGTGTTTATGAGCTTGCAGTTCTTCATCGTAAGTCCGCTTATGTAGCAGAGTCCCTGAAGGCTCTCTATCGTGCAGTCCTCGAGCGTGAGGTTTTTCGCGTTCCACCCGAGGTACTCGCCCGAGATGAACGTGTTTTTGACGGTCACGTTCTCGCTGTTCCAGAACGAGTCTTTCGACAGAAGATGCGAATTCGTGACGGTCACGTTTTTCGCGCCGTCGAAAGAGTAGTCGCCGTAGAGCGTCAGCCCGTCGACGGTCATGTTTTCGCTGTTCATCGCGAAATACGTTCCCTTCGCCGTGACGTTATCGATCGTCACGTTCTTACACGACCACAGCGTCTCGGACGCGTCGGGGAACGAGACTCGCCGCAGAGTCACGCCGTCACAGCGGCGGAAATTCTTCGGCGCCTCGATGGCACAGTCCTCGACGGTGATGTTTTTCGTGTACCACACGCCGGCTCTCGCCATAGTGAACCACGTCGTCGATTTTGCGTAGACGTTTTCGCAGTACCAGAGCGGGTACTTCCACTTGAACATCGAATTATAAAGCTCGATATCGGACGATTCCTTGAGCGGCGACTCGCCCTCGTCGAATATGGTGTCGTATATTTTAACTCCGTGAGACGCGAAGAGCGGACGTTCGCCGAGATAATGTACGCGTCTGATCTCAGTCATTTGCTGCTCCGCCAATTTTTTCAACTCCCTTGCCGTTTATTGTTCTTCTTTTTTCGCTTTGCGCGAAATCATTATACAACACACGCGGATATAAGTCAATCACCAAAGTGCGTTTTTTTGCATCCGATGCGATATGTTTTTGCAAACGATTTTTGCGTAAGCAAAACCGTCGTCGTCCAAATAACGGCAGCGAGCCGGAGGCTTTCAAGTGTAACCTACGCACACCGCGCTCGTGCGTTGACGGCGCTCCCATTGTTCGACGCAGACACGACGTCTCGACGGCGCAGTCGACATGCCGCGAGGGAGCTGTTCGCAGGAAATGTTGACGCGGTCTACGCCCCGAAGCCTTTTTTGCCACCGATTCAATCACATCGACGCCACACGGGAGCCTCTTTCGGGTTCGACAAGGGGGACTTTCTTGCGAAAATATTATCCGTCTACTGCCATTGTTCGCATATCTGTGCGTATCTCCTCAAATGCCTTATATAAAAGCATTTTCACGGGCGCACGCATTTTCTTTTTCCGCATAACTTTTCATTTTGCGCCGTAACTGCGCGGTAAAAAGTAGTAAATTTGTAGTACTATGCGTTGATACGCTCCATTTCCGCTTTCGCTGAATCGTATGTGATATGGGTGTAGTAATTCATAGTCATTGTAATGCTCGAGTGACCCATGATGTATTGAAGCGCCTTCGGATTCATTCCCGACTCCGCCATTCGAGTACAGAACGTGTGACGCAGCATATGCGGCGTAATGTGCGGCAGCTTTTCAACGTGCATCTTATTGTATTTACTTGTGAGCTTATCGAGCATCGAATCGTAATTTTTGCCGACGCGAGGCTTGCCTTTGTCCGTAAGAAAAAGAAAGTGCGTGTATTCTCCGACACGAGTGTCGGTATCGCGTGTTTGTTCAAAAACTCGAAGGAATGATCCATATACGCCGCCGCTCATAGGTACTTGTCTGACGCCATGCTTCGTCTTAGGAGTTTCGATGTAGTAACCTACTTTGTTATCCGCAATAAGCTGATGATCGACGTTTATGACCGCCTTGTCAAAGTCAACATCTGCGGATGTAAGACCGCATAATTCAGAAATACGAAGTCCTGTTCCGAGAAGTATTACGAGATCGTCGTAATACTTCTTGTACGTTACGTCATTTTTTGCGAACGACAGCAGTGCTTTTTCCTGTTCGCATGTCAGCGCCGATTTTGACGTTCCCGTGTCTGTCATGACCGTACTCAAATCGAAGTTGAAGGGATTTTTTCTGATACGGTCGTCCTCGACAGCGGCAGCGAAAGCAGAACTCAAATTCCGCTTCAGCAGCTTTATTGACGAGTAGGCGAGTCCGCGTTCGGACATTCGAACCGCGAATTGCTTAGCGTCCGACTGCTTTACTCGGTCGATACTTGCGGCTCCGAGCGGATCGTCGCGCAATATGCTCAGTGTGTATTCATGAACACGGCGCGTACGCAGTTTGAGATTGCGCTTGACGGCGATATGATTTTCATAAAGCTGTGTAACTGTGATTTTTCCGCCTGCCGTGTTGATGCCGTCCTCGATATCGCGATTCACTGCCTTTTCTTTCTCGCGTAGCGACGCGCTTTCTCGCTTGCCGTCCGGCGTCTTGTCTGTTGAAACTAACTTCCATGCATAAAGAAACCGTGTTTTTCCGTTTGCGTCGTTGTACTTGTACGCATACCTTCCGTCCTTTCGTTGACTTTCTCCAATACGAAGTATCCGTCCTTTGTTGTCCCGCCTTTTTTCTGACATGATCTTATGCTCCTTTCCGTATAGTGAAACGAGCCTCGATACGATACATATATTGTATCACATATCGGGCTCGCTGCAACTATATAACGTCGAGAGAATCTATCATTTTTTCAAACTGTCGGCGCTTTATCTGTATTCTGTTCCCGTTCATTATGAGCCATGATGCCGTCGGATTTTCCTCCGCCAACCGCCGCAGCTTTCCTTCGCCGATGCGGAAATATTTTGCCGCTTCTTCTATTGTCAGCGTGTATTTTTCCCATATCGGCACGTTGTTCATATTTGTCTTATTTTCGCGTTCCATCTCTATCACTCATCTCCCTCCGCCGATAAGCATTGATATCTCATAGTAGAAGCCGAGCCGCTTGCCGCAGTACGCGCATACGGACGACTCGTTCTGCCTTTCATACAGTCTGCGAAGCGCGTATGCGTTCGCGCGTCTGAAATTTGCCGCGCACGTACTGCAAAGGGACATAACTATGCTGTTGCCGCTTCTCGGAACGAGGTCGACGCTCACCGAGAGCGCATTATCTATTTTCTCCATACTTCGTGCGCTCAGATGACCTATATACGGACCTATACGTTTTTTATCTACCGTTCGTATCTGCTCAAGCAGAACGACAGACGGATACGAAAGGCCGCCTTCGCGGTCGATATAGCAGTGAGTGCTCATTTTCGGTTTAGAATCGATCTTGCTCGATATAGACGCTACAATCAGCGTCGGACTGTATCTGTTGCCGATATCGTTTTGAATAATGACGACAGGGCGGTATCCGCACTGCTCAGAGCCTTCGCCGACTCCGAGGTCGGCATAGTATATTTCCCCTCTAAAAAAATGACGGGATTCGGAATGCGCTGTCTTTTCAGTTTTATTTTCGGCAGCTTCTGTCATGGTTTTTGACCTCCGTTTCAAATAGAATATGTATCGGTCAAACGGCGAAACGCCGGGTAATGCGAGATGATATACCGTATCAACTGATGCGTTGTTTCGCCGTTTGACTTTTTAGAACAGACTTGTTTGCCGACGTCAGATCTGCTGACGCCGCGATCAAAGTCCGTGTTTGGGAGATTATCAAACGTCCGGCGGTTGACCGGCTCCACGGGTACCGAATCCCCGCAAAGATATTATACTTTGCGAGGCGGCGTTGGCGCCCTCACGTGGTTCTCACGCGACCGCCCCCATTGCCTGCGACGGCTTAACGTCGTAAATGACGCTTATCACGCTCGGACTGTGGCTGGACGGGAGTATCATTGTCACCATCGTCTGTTATCGCCTCGCGGGGGACCGCCCCGCGCTCACAGCATAACTGTTTGTCGCTCTCCGCTTTTGCAGACTCGGAACC
>CANQMJ010000107.1 GCA_947624945.1 uncultured Clostridia bacterium
CAAGTCGCCTATAGGCGCTGCGGCATACGGTACGCCCTTGAACACCGTGATGCGCGGGTCGTAACCGAAATAGCCCTCGAGTATGCCTTCCTCGACATTGACTTGCTTCTGCATAATAGTTTACCTCCCGATTTTGTAATAAAATCAATTTACGGATATAATCAATCTAAACTCATGATACACCGTGAGCGCCGCGGTGTCAATACTGCGAGGGAAAATAATGTTTATTGTTTTTGTCACGCAAAGGCATGTGTGCTGATAAGCTCGCCGTCTACATATCCGAGAACGATGCTGTCGGTTATGATCATCTTAATGTGATGCCATTCATCAAAATTGAAAGACTTTTCTGTTTGAACTTCCTGTGTAATTGACCCGTTGACATTAGGCTGGAAGCATGTTTTTGTATTTGCCCATCCACCGACGTTCCATATCAGATGGTTGTTGTCATCCTCGACGAGAGAATATATGAGCCAACATTCGTTCGGTATTTCAACGTGCGCGTCGAATTCAAACGTGTAATTTGTCCATTTTGCGTTGTTAAGACTTTCAGTAAGTACGACCGCACCGCCTTGCAGATCCGCAGTATTGAGCTGCATGACGTTGCCGTGACCGCCGTCACCCTCGGCTATTACCCAGAATTTCGACCAATCGCCTGCCATATATGCATCCTTAGACGTTGGATCAGTTATACTGCCCATCTGAAGATTCCCGTAGGAATATGTTCTGGGCTCATAAGCGCCGACCAATGTTGTCATATCCTCGAAATCTTCTTCATATATGACCTCGCCGTCCTTATTGCTCGTGACAAGAATGTTGTCAAATGAAACGCCTGTAGACCATGACGAGAATCCGATACCTCCGGTCTTGGGCTTTACCTCGCCGAACAAATTGAAGCACTGTACGGAGTTGACGTAAACGACGATGTATTCTCTTTCGACACTGATACTGAGCGGGAATACTTCGCCGGAAACAATGTTCCCGACTTCAACAGGCAGAGAGTCGAGTTGTTCCTTTGTGCCGTCTTTAATGCGGCTGACAGTCATTGTCGTACCGCCGTCGTCCCCAATAACGAGCTGGTAATAATTATTATCATCGGTCATGCAGAAGTATATGACCACGCCGTTACCGTATTCGTTGATACTCATTTTGAATGTGGAGCGTATGTAGTTCCATTGTTTATCGCCAAAATATGCCATGGAACCGTTTACGTCAGCATTTGAAAGCGAAAGGACTTTACCTTTCTCGCCGTCTGCCACTGTATAAACAGACGAAGCTGAGTCCGGACTCCAAGTACCGCCGACAGCTGTCGAATAGCTCCACCCCGCAAGAGGGTCGTCGCCGGAAAAATCGTTCACATAAAGATCTACCCTGTCAGCGGAGTTTTTGACAGTTATGGATTCGATATTGAAGGATGCGCCATTCGAGCCTATGCCGACCATGCCGGAATAGTTAGCGTTCGGATCCGGAATATAAACATATTCGTTTGAGCCTTGTTGCTCGGGAACTGTCGTTTTACTTTCGTCTGTCACATCGGCGTCGCTCTCATTGACGGACGGGACATCGGCGTTGCCACCGGCAGTTTCACCGGAGCCCACGGGCGGCGGCAATTGTTCGTCTTTGCCGCATGATGTAAATGCAAGCGGCAAAAGCATCGTAATGGCAATAACAGCTGCCATGATTTTTCTCATAAGTAATTCCTCCGAAAATGATGAAATGCGCGCCATGAGACGGACGCTGATGATATTTTATCATCATATCTAAATAATGTCAATATAATTGACTAAAAAAATTTGAAAAAACAAGAAAAAATAATATTAAATGATGATAATTTATTAATTAATTCGGAGAAAAATCGGTAGTAAATCGGTTGATAAATTATTTTTATCAGTTATTTACATTGATTATATAAAAAACATTCTTTTCAACCAATTTGGGAAAAATAATTTTCGTTTTACTATTGACTCTAATAACTGCTTAGGGTATTATTTACATATACGCCGAATCAAAATATTAATTATTCAACAAAATCGGCGTATAAATCAACGGATAAACTAAAGCAAAACAGCGTTGTCAAGCACGCGCACACTGAAAGGAGATACGACAGCATGGAAAACACGATTAAGGTATTTACAGAAAAGGTGAAATTTCCGACGGCGGACAGCCTTTACGGTCTGTTCTTCGAGGACATCAACCGCTCCGGCGACGGCGGACTTTATCCCGAGCTTTTGCGCAACCGCGCGTTCGACGATTCGCTTATGCCCGACGACCTTATACCGTACGGCGAAAACGTCAAAAACGAAACGGGCTGGGAATATGAAATAGGCGGCGGCGAGGGACTGCCGCGCTGGCGTGAAAAAGTCACGCCGACCGATATCCCCGCATGGTATGCGGCGGACGCCGAAATGACGCTTGACAAGTCCGACACGCTTAACGCGAACAGACAGGCGTCGCTCGACGTGACGTTCGAGCCGGGCGGAGAGATATATAATATCGGATTCTCCGGCGTTCCGGTGAGATGTAGCGAAGCATATCATCTTTACTTTTTCGCAAAGGCGGAGGACGGAATAAAGCTCGTCCTCTCGCTCCGCGATGGTGAAAACACGCTCACGTCGAAGCCGCTCGACGTCGTAACACGCGGTTTCGTGCGCTATGACGTAACGTTTATACCGAGCGCGACGACTAAAACTGCACAGCTTGTCGTGAGCGCTCCCGACGGCGGCAAAATAAAACTAGGCTTCATCTCGCTCATGCCGACCGACACATATCACGGTCACGGACTGCGCCGCGACCTCTGCGAAAAATTAGAGGGTCTTCACCCCGCGTTCATGCGCTTCCCCGGCGGCTGCATAGTCGAGGGATTTTCAAAGTCGACGGCGCAGCGCTTCCGCCGCATGGTCGGCGAGGTGTGGGAGCGTCCGGGCGTATACAATCTGTGGGGTTACCGCTCGACGGAGGGGCTCGGCTTCCACGAATATCTCCAGCTGTGCGAGGACATGGGCACAGACGCGCTCTATGTCTGCAACTGCGGTATGACGTGTCAGGCGCGTCACTGCATACTGATGGACGACGGCGAGATCGCCGATTACCTCGACGACGCGATGTGCGCGCTCGAATACGCGCTCGGCGACGCGTCGACGGAGTGGGGCTCGCTGCGCGCGAGAATGGGACACCCCGCCCCGTTCAAACTCAAATATCTCGAGATCGGCAACGAAAATAACGGCGACGAATACGACCGCAGATACAAGATCTTCTACGACGCGATAACGGCGCGTTATCCCGAGCTCACAATAGTGGCGAATACGCACATCGAAAGATCGGGACTCGACCTTGACATCGCGGACGAGCATTTCTACAACCGTGTCGAATGGTTCGCGGAAAATTCGCACTTCTACGACGGCTATGACAGGCAGGGACCCGGCATATTTGTCGGCGAGTACGCTGTCGTGGCAGGCAATATACGCACGCTGTACGCCGCCGTCGGCGAGGCGATGTTCCTCGTCGGACTCGAACGCAATCAGGACATTGTAAAGCTCGCCTCGTACGCGCCGCTGTTTGAAAACGTGCATTACGCCGCATGGGAGCCCGACCTCATCGCATTCGACGGGCTCGACAACTACGCGATCCCGTCCTACTACGTGCAGCGGCTGTTCGCCTCGAACCGCGGCAAATACGTCGTCGAGAGCGAGCAGACGTGCGAGCCCGTTTACGCGCCGTATCTGCGCGGAGGCGCGTGCCTGCTCGGTTCTGCGGGCGTCAGATTCAAAAACGCCGCGTGGAATGGCGAGAGTGTCGCGCCGACGCATGAGCTGTTCGGTCACGCCGTCGACTGCGGAGGCGGGGTATTTACGACCGAGGCGGACATCAAGGGCGAAGAGAAGGAACGTGCGGAAAGATTCGGCATGACAAACTCGGTCATGATCGTTATGGGCGAGGACGTGACGTCGCGATGCGGCAGCTTCGAGGTCGAGGTATACGCGGACGGTGAGAGTGAACTCGGAGTCGGCATATTCTCCGCTCCGTACGGGAAGGCACATAACAGCGCCGACAGTCCGTACAACATCTTCTCTGTGCAGCCGGTCCGCTGGACGATAAAGGACGGTAAGTCGACGCTCACGGCGGGCGGCGGCTTCCGCCGCGACACGCTTGCCGAGTGCGAAGTCAACGTAGATGTTGGCGTATACCACAAAATGCGTATTGGATCCGACGGCAAGAGCGTTGCCTGCATACTCGACAACGTCGAGATCATGACGGCGGAGCTGCCGCACTACGACGGGATACAGTCTGTCGTGACCGTCGACGGTGATGATGTGTATATCAAGGTCGCCAATATCGCTGACAGCGCGCGCGAGGTCGGTATAAGCCTCGACTGCGACGTCGAGAGCAATTACACAGCGTATGTTATCTCGGGCGACCCGACGGACAAAAACACGATGGAGGAGCCCGAAAAGGTCGTCGAGCGTTCGGTCGAGCTTGACGGCGCATGCAGAGATTTCACGCACACCGTTCCGGCGTGCTCGGTGAGCGTGCTCCGGCTGCGGAGAAAGTGACCGGAATAGTATATTGAAACGGCAGCGCCGGAGGGGACAATTTCCCCTCCGACGCCTTTAATATGACGATATTTTTTACGGATACGGCGATGACGCGTCGACAGGGCTGCTTGTCTCAAATGTAAGTACTACTATTTAGCCGTCTTTCTTGCGCCCGGGCACGACGCCCTCGGGCAGATAATTGATGCACGAGTCGCCGACGCGGACTCGGATGGCGATGTCGCCGTGGAACGGGCGGCGGTGTCCGCCTTCGAGCGGGACGATGTCGGGGCAGCCGTCGACGACGTGCTGCGCCGCTGTGATGAAGTCGTCGAGATACGATTTCGCAATCGGCGTACCGTTGTGGTTAGGCATAATGAAGTCGAACTCGTCCTCGCGCGCTTTTAAGTGCTTGCAGTTTTCGAGAAACGCACCGACGGAGGCGAACACGTTCAAATTTGCCTGTCCCGCGTCAAATTCGTCGCCGGAGAACAAAAGCCGCCGACCGTGGTCGATGAACGAGAGCGAACTGTCGCAGTGCGCGGGCGTATAGATGACGTCGACCTTGCGCCCGCCGAGGTCGAATACGTCGCCGTCGTCGACGGCGATCTTTTCATAATCGGGGTATGGCATATTAGCGAGCCACGCGGGGTCGAGCGGACCGAACGAGCGGTCGGCATACGCGAACGCGTTTTTGTGCATGTGTACGCGCGGGAACCAGCGGTTGCCGCCCGTGTGGTCGAAGTGACCGTGAGTGTTGACGACGAGCAGTTCGCGTCCGCCGCGCAACTCGTCGACTATGTTGGGCAGGTCTCCGCGTCCGTATGCGGTGTCGATAAGGAGCGCCTTATCGCTGCCGAGCAGCAGGAAGATGTCGAGCGCCTCGCCGTAATGGATAACATACGTGTCGTCGTAGATGCGCCACCAGCGGTAGCCTTCGTCATCGGGTAAGCGAATGATCTTGTAGTTTGACATGTGCCATTCTCCTTTGATATGATAGTGTGATAGTTTATTGACCGATTTTGCAGCGAAATTGATTTACGCATAAACTATTTCTGCTCTTATATTACATCATCTTTGCACAAATGTCAAGGGATTCATTAATATTGAAATGATAAACAAAATCGGACTGTGCGCTCGCAAAAAGAGCAGACGATGTCCGATTTTTGGTTGTTGCATGATATTGCAGTGTTTGAAACAACGCCGAGGGAAACCCCAAAGTGCGCCATTGCAGTGTAAAATGTGTGCCGGTGCTAATATCGGTAGATTTTTTCATGCTTTTGTGATACAATTTAATTAAAAGACGGGCATATCCGCACGGTAAATCGGAATTTACCTGTTTTACCCTCTAAAACCCCTGTAATTTCAAGCTATATCGCCCATTAAAAGTCCAAACCTCATATCTATTCCCTTGTTTTTGCCCTTACGAGCCGAAACAAGGGAAAGTTTTTACTCTCTGCCGACCACCTTATCCAGCAGTCTTGCGGAAGTACGCTTCTCTTCCCTCGTGGCGTGAGCGTAGATGTTCATTGTGGTACTGACATCGGCGTGACCGAGAAGCTCCCGCACGTCTTTGGGAGAAGCTCCGTTTGAGAGCAGGTTGCTCGTGAACGTGTGACGGAGCATATGAAAATGGAAGTCCTCTAAGCCTTTGACCTTTTTTCGTGCCGCGCGGCACATAAGTCCAATCGTGTACGGCGCTTCAAACGCTCCGTCCTGCCTCAAGCAGACGAATGAGATTTCTCTGTACCCGTCAGGCACATGCTCCGACATAGGCAGCGTGTAAACCTCGTAATAGGTGCAGTCTTTCTTTTTGACCTCTTTGTGGTAATTGAGGTTGTAGAGCGCACCGTAACGGAAACGGTCTCTGTACTGATCCGCTTTAGCAGTCCGCAGGATCGCCGCAAGTGTGTCGCAGAAGTCCACGGTTCGGATTTTGCTTCGCTTTGTTGTTACTATTTCGGTCTTATGCCTTGCGCTGTTGTAGCGAATACTGCGGCGTACCGTGAGGTATTGCCCGTCAAGGTTTATGTCCTGCCGGGTGAGCGCGCAGACCTCGCCGATACGAAGTCCCGTGTAACAGGCGATCTGAATCGGGAGCAAGGCGGAATTGTTCTTTGCCTTTAGAAACTCCGCCAGCTTCAAAAATTGCTCGTGGGTGATAGGAGGAGCCGAAGCCGTATCGCCCTTTATCCTCGGAGAACAGTTCGCAGCTTTCCTTTTTCCCACGCCATACAACATACTGCATGAGGTTAAAAGAAATCAGCCTTTTGGGGTATACCGCAAAACGGAACGCCCCTTGCAGGACTGCTGAGAACAACCGCAGATACCATTTGCTGAGCGGTTTTGCCGTTGTGCCGTCGGGATCCGTTCCGCCGAAGCTGAGAAAATCCATATAGGCTTGCAGATGATCCGCTGTGACGCTTTTCAGCCTGCGGCTGCCGATTGGGTACTGTTTAATGCGGTTGACCGTTCCCTGATACGCCATCACGGTGCCGTTACTCAGATTGCCGGGTTTTAGTTCTTCCTCGACCCACATATCCAAGAACATTGCTGCCGTCGCCTTTTCGGATTTTGAAACAAATTTCTTCGCTTCATAGTCCTCCATCGCCTTACGGAGCAGGGCTTCAGTCTCGCTCTTGCTTTCCGTACAGGCAAACTCACGCTGTACCGGCCTGCCGCTTTCATCTTCTACATAAAAGCGGTAGTACCGCTTTTTGCCTTTCTTTCTTACAGAACCTTTTGCCATAGATAAAAACTCCTTTCTATCTGTGGCAATCGGGACTGTGACATATGGTGTGCGTAAAATTGTCACTATGCCGGTCTGTTCAGACCGGCTTTTTCAGTTGTCAGGGTGCCGCTGAATTATATTTTTCGGATAGTCTGCTTTCGGCTTCCGTCACTATCCCGAAAAGGTCGCTCATTTTTACAGCTGTGCGTCCCTCGTCGCAGATATGTAAGATACCGTCTAAAAAACGCTTCATATCTTTGATCGGTAATTCCATCTCTTCGCGGTAGACGCGCTTTGTGATCGCTCCCGACTCGATTGCATATTTCATAAGCGACTGCTTCAAGTCCTCATCCCGTGCCGTCTCTTTCTTGCGAGAAAGTCCCCCTTGTCGAACCCGAAAGAGGCTCCCGTGTGTTCGTCGATGTGATTGAATCTGCATCGGCAAAGGCAACGGGGCTCAGACCGCGTTATTATTTCCTGCGAACAGCTCCCTCGCGGCACGGCGAGTGCGCCGCCTATACGTCGTGTCTGCGTCCAGCCGTGTCGCGTCGAGCATCGCACGAGCGCGGTGCGTAAATTTGTTGCTTGAAAGCCTACGGCACGATGCCCGTCAGCTGAGGCGTTCACCCGCGGAAAGTGCGCCGCACGCAGCACAAAAAACGCCCATCTTCAAAAAATCTTAAACTTCTTTCGAAAATCTTAAACTTTTTCAAAAAATCTTAAAACTTTATTTTGCTTCCTCATATTGAAACCTCGGCAAAAATGATGTATCATTAAATTACACAAACAATCGCCGCAGAAATCAAAAAAATTCGATTTTCTGTAACGATCCGCCGAAAAAAACGTCCTGCCCGCCGACAGTGGCGAAATACTGTTCGCGGACGGCAATAGCAGCGGCGAGCCGCGCAAGGTATTCCCAACGAAGAAAATAGAGCAATACCAATCAACAAATAAATGGAGGTATTATCAAAATGAAAGGTACAATATGAAAAATCATAACGACTTGCATGTAATACGTACAATAGAAAGAATTGCTTATAGCATTTTTTCCTGATTATTATTAGCTGAGACAGGAGGTTGATTTTTTTGCGTGATGCTTGTCATGTTTCTATAAGATTGTTATTAAGGTCAAAGCGATATATTTTGTCATATGCGGTCATTTTTGTTGTGAGTTTTATGGCTATGCTCACCTTGCAACCGCACGAATTATCAACGGTAGATTTTCTCACAAGCAGCTTAATGCTTGGTATATTGGGGTTTGTGTACTTTTCCTT
>CANQMJ010000108.1 GCA_947624945.1 uncultured Clostridia bacterium
GCTTCGGGGCTCAGACCGCGTTATCGTTTTAGCATAGCAGCTCCCTCGCGACGTGTCGATATCGCCGACGAGACGTCGTGTCTGCGTCGGACGCTGGGAGCGTCGAGCATCGCACGAGCACGGTGCACGTAGGTGAAGCGGCGAAGCCTCCGGCTCGTTGCCGTTACTTGGACGGCGAAGGTTCCGCTTCGCGAAAAATGTAGTGAAACAACCGATTCTGCATCGCGTGCCGTTACACTTTTCACGGGTTTTATGGTATAATAAATTGACCGCAAAAAAAATTTTCATCCAAACGTTGACCGGCGGGCGGCTGCCGTCACTATATAAGCGAAGGCATCCGGATGCTGTACAAATCGAGGCGGAAATGGAAAAGGAAGAGCTTGACATTAAAATTGAGGACGCGGCGAAGATGATAATGTCGTTTTCGCGCTCGCGCACACGGAACGATTTTGACGCCGAGGACCTGGCGCAGGACATCGTATGCGAGCTTTACCGCTCGCGCACGAACATCAAAAGCGACGGCGCGTTCTACGGCTTCATGTGGTCGGTGGCGGAGAATGTATCAAAAGCGTTCGCGCGGAAGAGATACCGCACGGTCGTCGATGCGGACGGCGATGATATCGAATATATCGCCGATGCGGACGCAGAAGGCGCGTTCGACGCGATAGCGGACGGTGACGAGAGAGCGCAGAATATTTTAAGGCTGCGCCGCGAGCTGTCGCTTTTGTCGGAGAAGTACCGCCGCGCCGCAGTCCTGTACTACATTCGCGGCATGACGTGCGCGGAGGTGTCGCGCGCGCTGTCGGTGTCGGAGAGCATGGTCAAGTATCTTTTGTTCAAATCGCGCCGGAAACTTTTGGAGGGATTTTACATGGAGAGGAATTACGGAAAACAGAGCTACGACCCGAAGCGGCTGTCCGTGCACTTTTGGGGCGGCTTCAACCGCGTCACGAGTCTTTGCGAGTCGATGCTCGCGCAGAATATCCTCTGCGCATGCTATAACGACAAGCTGACGGAGCAGCAGATAAGTCTCGAGATCGGCGTGTCGCTGCCATACATGGAGGACATGCTGAGGCGACTTTGTGAAAACGCGCTCGTCGTCCGCGACGGGAACAGGTACACGACGAATTTTACGATATTCGACGACGCGCTCCTTGCCGCCTGCGCGAGGGTGACGGGCGATATGGCATCGACGGCGGCGGACGTGATCGAGTCGTGCATACGCGAGTGCGAGGAGAAGATTCGCGGCGTCGGATTTTACGGCTCTGATATGAGCAAAAACACGTACGCGTGGCAGACGGCGACGATTTTGATCCGTCGGGCGATGATATACGGGATGCACGATCCGGACAAGCTCGAATATTCGCGCGACCCGCTTGACGAGAACAATTTATACATCGTATGGGGTGAGGAAACGGCCGAGAATGTAGACTGCGACGGATTTGACTTTGGTCACTGCATCATGCAGGAGGGCAGCAGCGGCGCGCAGATCAAGTTCTTCGACTTCCCCTGCAACGGCGAGTACGTGCATCACTACTTCTACGACCACGGTGACGAGGAACACATGCAGCACAATATGTATCTCGGCGTGCTGTTCAATATCGCGCGGGGGGACTTCGGGCAGCCGTCGAAAAACGACGAGTTTATCGCCGCCGATATGGTCAAACACGGCTATATTATTTCGGATGGCGGGGTTTTGCGCCCGAACTTTCCGGTCATGACGAAAGAGGAGGAAGCCCGCGTGCTCGATATCATCGAGCCGTATGCGGCGCGCGCCGTAGAGCTAGTAGAAGGAAGCGTTGACAAGGTGGCGCGCGTTATCGCGGACGCGTCGCCGTCGCACCTGCGGTCGCGCGCGTCGACGATGGCGCATATGAAGCTGTTCGACGACACGGTGTCGCAGCTTGTGCGCGAGCTGTGGGAGCGCGGCGTGCTCCTGCGTCCCGCAGCCGGCGAGATGCTGCCGACGACGTACGTCGTTTTGTGACGCTGCAAAGCCTCATATTTGCTCGCCGATAATACTTGCAAAACGATGCGCGGCGCTGTATAATATACGTGAAAACAGCGCGCATGCGCGAAAAATGAGGTATTTATCATATGGGAAAGCTCGTAACATTCGGTGAGTTGATGCTGCGCCTCGAGGCGCCGGAGCGCCTGCGCATATCGCAGACACATTCATATAACGCCGTCTACGGCGGCGGCGAGGCAAACGTCGCCGTATCCGCGGCTAATTACGGCATGGAGGCCGACTTCGTGACGCGTCTGCCGAAAAATCCTATCGCGGAGGCGGCTATAACGGAGCTGCGCGGACTCGGCGTCGGCGTGTCGCATATCGCGCGCGGCGGCGAACGCATGGGCATATATTTCGTCGAGCACGGCGGCTCGCAGCGCGCGTCGAACGTAATATACGACCGCGCGCATTCGGCGATAGCGGAGGCATCGGCGTCCGATTTTGACTGGGACGCGATATTCGACGGAGCCGAGCGGTTCCACTTCACGGGCATAACGCCCGCGCTCTCGAAGTCGTGCGCGGAGATAACGAAGGAGGCGTGCCGCGCCGCAAAATCGCACGGCGTCATCGTTTCGTGCGACCTCAACTACCGCAAAAAGCTGTGGACGCCGGACGAGGCGAACGCGGTGATGTCGGAGCTGATGCAGTACGTGGACGTCTGCATCGCAAACGAGGAGGACGCGGACAAGGTGTTCGGCATACATGCGGACGGCACCGACGTATCGACGGGCAAGCTGTCGGACGAGGGATACCGTCAGGTGTGCAGAAAGCTGACGGACCGCTTCGGGTTCTCGTCGGTGGCGATAACGCTGCGTGAAAGCAAGAGCGCGGACGACAACGACTGGTCAGCTATGCTGTACCGCGGCGGCGAGTTTTACAAGTCGAAGAAGTATTCGATACACATCGTCGACAGAGTCGGCGGCGGCGACAGCTTCTCGGGCGGTCTCGTCTATGCAGATCATGCGGGAATGGACGCGCAGTCGGCGCTCGAATTCGCTGTCGCGGCGAGCTGCCTCAAGCACTCCATCGTCGGCGACTACAACCGCGTCACGCGCGACGAAGTGCTCGCGCTCGCGGGCGGCGACGGAAGCGGCCGCGTTTCAAGATAAAAAATGCGGGGGCTCTTAACGAGCCCCCGATTTTTTTGCGAAAATTTCTACGAAGCGAAACTGCCGTCGTCCAAGTAACGGCATCGAGCCGTAGGCTTCGCAACGTCACATTCATGCACAATGCTCGTGCGTTATTAGGTGATGCCAGTTTTTCACCACACGTTTCCGCTGGCGCGGAAAGTGTGGTGATACTGATCCTGCGGCTCGTTCGCTTTGCAGAAAGTGTTGTGCAACTGCTGCATTGGCTTCTTTTCGAAAAAATGCGCATGCACGCCGTCATGCATCGCCCGCACCTTGACATTTTACGCGAATGAAGCTATAATTTATACATAAAAATCGGTCACGGACGGCGAGGTAATAAAGTGGACAACAAGCTTCTTATCGGCGCGCATATGTCGATATCGGGCGGGTACGCGGCGATGCTGCGCACCGCGCTCTCTATCGGCGCTAACACGCTTCAATATTTTACGCGCAATCCGCGCGGCGGAGACGCCCGCGCTCTCGACGAGGCGGACATTGCCGAGGCGCACAAAATAGCGGACGAGAACGGACTGCGATTCTCCGACATGATAGCTCACGCGGCTTACACGGTCAATCCGTGCTCGGCGAAGGAGAACGTGCGTGAGTTTGCGATACGCTCTATGACGGAGGACATCGAGCGGCTCGAATATTTCCCCGGCACGCTCTACAACTTCCACCCCGGCACGCATACGGGACAGGGCGCCGAGGTCGGCATCGCATTGACGGCGCACTGTCTTGCGACAGTGGTGAAGCCGGAGCAAAAGACGCGCGTCCTTATCGAGACGATGTCGGGCAAAGGAAGCGAGATCGGCGCGACGTTCGAGGAAGTGCGCGCCATAATCGACGCGGCGGAGAGTGAAGCTCCCGCGATCGCGGGCAAGCTCGGCGTATGCCTCGATACGTGCCACGTCAGCGACGCGGGCTACGATATCGCGGGCAACCCCGACGCTGTACTCGACGAGTTCGACCGCGTGATCGGACTTGACAGGCTTTGCGCGATACATCTGAACGACAGCAAAAATCCGCTCGGCGCGCACAAGGACCGCCACGAAGTCATAGGCGGCGGCACGCTCGGACTCGACGCCATCGCGCGCATAATAAATACGCCGCGCATAAAGCATCTGCCGTTCTGCCTCGAGACGCCGAACGAGCTCGACGGCTACAGGCGCGAGATCGAGCTTTTGCGCGGGCTTTACATACAGTCATGAACATATGTAAAATTACGCCGCCCGAGGCGACGGTCTGCTTTACGGGGCACAGAAGGATCGCGCAGGAGGAGATGGCGGCGCTGTCTGAACGCGTCGCGGACGTGACGCGCCGTCTGTACGACGCGGGCGCTCGCCATTTCAGGTGCGGAGGCGCTGTCGGATTCGATACGCTCGCTGCGCTGTCGGTGTTGAGACTGCGCTCAGCCGTTGACCGCGCGGACGGTATACGTCTTGTGCTCGTTCTTCCGTGCGCCGACCAGACGAAGATGTGGGCGGCGCGCGATAAGGAGATATATGACCGCATCAAAGCAGGCGCGGACGAGGTCGTGTACGCGTCGGTGTCGTATTCGCGCGAAAGCATGCTCGCGCGCGACCGCGCCCTCGTCGACGGCGCGGGGATATGCGTCGCATATCTCAACTCGCGTTCCGGCGGCACCGCGTACACGGTCGGATATGCCAAATCGTCGGGGCTTGAGATAATCAATCTCGGCAGCAGGGAAGTGTAGGAATTACGCGAGGCTGACGCAGTCGGCTCCGCCGAATTTTCACAAAAAACCGCCGCGCGGACTGTGCTCACACAGCCTCGCGCGGCGGTATTATTTTACGGTTTACTTCGCGCACAGATACGGCACGGCTTTTATTATATCCCCTGCGCCCATTACGATGACGGCGTCGCCGCGGGAAACGCGCTCTTTCGCATATGCGGCGGCTCGGGCGAACTCATCGCCCTCGCCGGAAATGCTGCCGGACCAGACGGCGCAGCTGCCGTCGCGGTTTATCTCCGCCGCCAGCATTTCCGAGGACACGCCGTAAATGTTCGTCTCGCGCGCCGCGTAGATATTCGCGATGACGACCTCGTCCGCCATCGACAGCGAGCGCGCAAACTCGCCAAACAGCTCGCGTGTGCGCGTGTACGTGTGCGGCTGGAATATGACAAGCAGACGACCGCTCGCCATCATACGCGCCGCACCGAGCGTCGCGTTTATCTCGGTCGGGTGGTGCGCGTAGTCGACGTAGACTTCGGCGCCCGACGCGGTATTTCCGATGAGCTCCATGCGGCGCGCCGCGCCCTTGAACGACGCGAGCCCCGCCGCAACAGCCGCAGGCTCCATGCCAGCTTCGAGCGACAGCGCCGCCGCAGCGACGGCGTCGCGGACGTTGTGGATGCCGACCTCCGCGATCTTTATCTCAAGCTCGCCCGTCGGCGTATGAAGCATAAACGACGAGCCGTGACGGTCCATCGCGATCGTGTCGGCGAAATAGTCGTATTCGTCTCGCGGACACAGGTCCTCGTCGGCGGAGGTGCCGAATTTTACGATGCGCGGGCACGACGACGCTTCCGCGACCTCGCGCACGTTGCCGTCGCTCCAGTTGACGACGGCGGTGTCCGAGATGCGCTCCATGTAGCGACGGAACGACTCCTTGACCTGCTCTACGTCGCGGAAGTAGTCGGGATGGTCCATCTCGATATTGAGTATCGCGGCGTGAGTCGGATAAAACGACAAAAACGAGTCCTTGTATTCGCAAGATTCAAAAAGGAAATAGTCGCGGCCGCCGGCGCGGTACGTGCAGCCGAGCTCGTGTACGACGGCGCCCGACGATATCGTCGGGTCGCAATCGGCGGCAAGCATGACGGACGCGCACATGCACGTGACCGTGCTTTTGCCGTGCATTCCCGATACGCCGACGCGGACGCGCGAGCCGCTCATCAGCCAGCCGAGGTAGTCGGCGCGCGAGATGCGCGGTATGCCGAGCTCGCCGGCGCGCACGTACTCGGGATTGTCGTCCGGGATCGAGACCGTGTATACGAGCGCGTCCGCGCCGTCGACGTTTTTGGCGTCGTGCGTGTGATACACGGTCACGCCGTGCGCCTCGAGCCCGTCCGTTTCGGGCGAGCGCGTGCGGTCGGAGCCCTTCACGTTATAGCCGAGACTCGATGTAATGGCGGCGAGCGAGCTCATGTTGATGCCGCCGATGCCGACGAAGAAAACGGTCCTGACGCGCGACATCATCTCCGATATTTTATCCTTGCCGAAGCGGGTGTTCACCGTGTTCACTTTGACGTGTCTCCTTTTACATAAAAAAGCTGATTTCCCATTAAATGTTTTATTAGCATCCAATACGGATATCATCCATCAAATATTAAATTTTTTTACAAATATTTGACGCTTATTTTCAAAATCGCGGTTTTTCGGACGTTGATTTTACGAAATATGTCACAGATTGTTCACAAAAAGGCAAAAATTACGTCACACTTTTTTCAATGCGCGGGTGTATAATATATCTGTATAAAAGACAATCCAACCACGCACCGATAAACGAATCAAACGTCGTAAGGCGCGCATGCCACCTCATCTCTGTTCCTTCTCCGCCGACGCGCCCTACGCACCGACGCTTTATTGTTTCCGCTTGTCGGTATCACGTGCGCGGCGGGGAGGGACAAATGGAGATAACCGATGTAAGGATCCGGAAACTCTTTTCCGGCGGCCCGATGAAGGCGATCGTATCGGTGACGTTCGACGGCGAATTTGCCGTACACGACATCAAGATCATCAGCGCCGCGGACAGATGTTTCATCGTCATGCCTTCGAAAAAGGGCGCTGACGGCAGCAACCGCGACATCTGTCATCCCATCGTATCGAGCTTCCGCGAGGAGCTCGAGGCTCGGGTCATGGACGCGTACAGGATCGCGGTCGAGACCGATGCCGAAGCGGGTGACAAGGACATCGACATCATCGAACAAGACAACAGCTCGGAAATAGACGTCAACGGTTGAATCGGGAGCGTGCGCTCCCGATTCACGCCGCAGGTGCGGCAGCCGTTGACGGTTTATTTTTTTTTGCACTTTTTGACCGTCTCGGCGCCGCCTCCGACTTTATATTATATACCGCCGCGCGCGTATGTGACACGCGCTTTTTTGATGCGTCTCAGTCGACGTCGCGCTTCACGACGACGGCGCGCTCGTCGAGCAGCTCGGGGTGACGGAAGAAGCGCTTTATATTTTTGAGCGCCGCTGCGAAGTAGTAGCCGTCGCAGATGCGCTCGTCGGTGACGAATTTTATATCGACGACGGTGCGGTGGCGGACGCTGCCGTCGTGGGTCGGCACGTATTCGCGCCGCCGCAGTCCGAACGATATGAACAGCGGCACGTTGCCGAGGTTGTAGAGGTGATGGTATATCGGCGGTATGCCGAGGCTGCCCATCGAGGTGATAAACATAGACGCATGGAAAGGCGATATGCGCGTCAGGAAACGCGGCAGAACGCCGAGGTAGTCGAAGAACCGTATCATCGCAAACGCGAACCGCTTCACGAGTCCGGGGATGTAGTTGAGTATCTTCGCCGTCTTGTCAAATCCGCTGTCCTTGACCTCGTGGTATGCGGTGATGACGGAGTTGAGCGCGTCGTAGACGTCGTCGGCGTTCGCGTCGGGCGAAAGCGTTATTTTGACGACCGTGTCGGGAGATTCGAGCATCATCTCGCGCTTTATCGCAAGGCTTACCTCCGCGTAGCCGTCGCGGGTGAACACCTTCTGTCCGTTCACGAATCTGTTGAGCGCGGGGAATTCGGCGACGGTGCGGATATAGGCGGCGATCATGAAGTGCATGAATCCGAAGGAGCCGAGACCCTCCTTTTTCTTTTTGTTGATGTACGCCTCGACGCGTCCGATGTCGAGTGTTTCGGCGAGATGGTTCTGCGAGTCGGAACGCTCTTTCATGATATACGGTATGAGCTGCGCCATCGGTGTCAGCGAGCGCACGCGCCTGCCGTCCTTGCGGTCGCCGAACCGGCGGTGCTTTATGACGTCGCAGGCCGGCTTGCGTTCGCCCGTCTCGCGCGGGGATTTGGGCTCTTCGGTCGTCGGTTCCTTGTACTCTGTGTCCTGCATGCGTCGGGTCCTCCGTGCCGATATAATTATATAAATTATATCACATTCGCGCGCTTTTTGCAAGAAAAAATGTTGTGAGCGCTGCCGCAAACGGGCAGCGTGCCGGAGGCTTCGCAGCCACACCTACGCGCACCATGCTCGTGCGTTGCTCGGCGCGACACGGCTGGACGCAGACACGACGCTTTGACGGCGCTATCGACACGCCGCGAGGGAGCTGTTCGCAGGAAATAACAACGCGGTCTGAGCCCTTTCACCTTTTTTGCCGCAGACAACGGGTGCGCA
>CANQMJ010000109.1 GCA_947624945.1 uncultured Clostridia bacterium
CCATGCAGGTGTGCCTGACCCAGCTGGGCGTTGACTGCGTGCTCATCCACGGCGTCCAATCTTCCGGCACTCCCGAGGACCACATGTGGAACGCCGTGAATATCCCCGATGAGGATGGCTCAGACCGCTGGTATGTGGTGGATGCCACCTGGGATGACCCCCTGACTGCTGACTGGTTCGGCCGCCGTGACCTGGTGGATGTCTCCAAGAGTGGCGGTGTGGACGGCAAGGAGAACACCACCTATCTGCTGGTCGGCCAGAACATCGTCGGTCAGAACTGGCTCCCCTCCGGCAACGTCTCCGTCGGTAACGTCACTGACGGCGATGAGCCTTTCGAGTTCCAGTATCCTGAGATCAGCAGAGCCAGCTTCGACGGCAGCACCATGTTCCAGGATGAGAACGGCCTGAAGGTGATGTACACCGCAGGCGCCGGCAGCATGGAGGATGTTCCCGCCGGCTGCTTCACCGTTACATTCCAGGGCGACAACGCCGCCAAGGCCAAGCAGAAGGGCTTCTACTTCCTCATCAAGATGTATCAGACCCATAAGGACGGCACCATCAGCGAGTTCCAGGATTGGTACTATGTGGATGCCGCTCTGGCTCTAATGGAAGGCAACAAGTACTTCTGCGACACCGAAGACGGGCTTCGTGTCTACACCGCGTCCTGCGACTACGAATACGGGCACGGCGACACCGTGTGGCTCATCGACGACGGCGTCGAGCGCCCGCCGAAGATGTGCCTCTGCATACGGCTTCAGGTGCAGCTGCCGAAGCGCAAGCTGCGCAAAACGATACAGATGCTGTGCCGCGACCTGCCCGACGCCGTCGACGAGTTCGTCACGTTCTTCAACCCGACCGGACTGTCCGCCGCCGTCGCGCTGTCTCAGCGTCAGTCCGCGATCCGCGCTTGACTGAAGCGCTCCGAGTACTGCGCCTTCATCGCCAACGGCAGCATACTCCCGCGCTCAAAGGGTACCGATCTGCCGATGGAGGACGCCGTGCCGTTTTTATCCGTGCCGGACGATGAGATAGAGGTATGCGACGTGCGCGGCATGGGCATCGTGCGCGGCGTCACCGTCGTCACGGGCGGCGGCTACTCGGGCAAGTCGACGCTGCTCGACGCCATATCCGCAGGCATATACGACCACGTGATCGGCGACGGGCGCGAGCTCGTCATAACCGACGACGACGCCGTCACCGTGTCCGCCGAGGACGGCAGAGCCGTGCGCTCCGTCAACATCTCGCCGTTCGTCAAGTGGCTGCCCGGCGGCGACACGAAGCGCTTTTCCACCGACCACGCGTCAGGCTCGACGTCGCAGGCGGCGAACATCATGGAGGCCGTCGACTGCGGCGCGCGTCTGCTTCTCATCGACGAGGACAGAAGCGCCACAAACTTCATGATACGCGACGGCATGATGAAATCCCTCATCAAGCGCGAGCCGCTGACGCCGTTCACAGACCGCGCGCAGGAGCTGTCGCGCCTCCACGGCGTCTCGACGATACTCGTCATAGGCGGCAGCGGCGAATACCTTGCCGTCGCGGACCGCGTATATATGATGGACGAGTACCGCATCTGCGACGTGACCGAACGCGCGAAGGAGATATCGTCCCACATCGCACCGCAAAATATCGACCCCGCCGACATATCGCAGCCGCGGACGCTCAGCGCGTCGGGTTTCACCTCATACCCCGACGGCAAGACGAGCGAACGGCTCGAGGTGTCCGACCTCGGCTTCATCATCATCGGCGACGAAAAAATAGACGTTCGCGGACTACACGACATCGTCGCGCCGCGTCAGCTCGACGCGCTCGGCTTCATGCTGCGCGAGCTGATGATAACGAAGAACGGCGCAACTGTCAACATCCGCGCCAGCGTCGACGAGCTGTACGATAAGATCGAGCGCGAAGGGCTCGACACAGTTTACAGCTCGTATTTCACGACGTGCGAGCGGTTTTTGGACCTGCCGCGCAAGTACGAACTTTACGCCGTCATATCGCGTATGCGCCGTACGGTGTGGGATGAAAAGTGATGCACGCGTCCGCGTTTCCGCTGTCATTGACCAAAACGAAAAAATTTTTCAAAAAATCGCTTTTTGACCGAGCATTCGGGGACGTTTTCGGCACTATTAAGTAAAGAGACTTTGAAAGGTATGATTTGAAACGAGGAAAAGGACGCATCCCTTACGGGAGCGTCCTTTTCCATATAAATTATATCCGCGTTTATACGCCCGTGCCGCCGGTGAAACCGCCGCTCGCAGCGTCCGCCTTGCGCTTTTTGCACGCGCGGTATATGAGGTATACCGCGAGCACCGCGATGCCTATCGATATCGACAGCGCCACCATGTCGCCGTAAGTCACTGTCCCGCCGAACGCCGACCGCATCGTGTCGACGACGATGACTATTGGTATACCCGTCTTGTCGGTGAAGTTTTCAAGCGAGCCATTGACTGTCGCGTCCGTTATCGACAGCTTCGTCTTGTTCGTCACGTGCGACGCATACGAGCCAGAATGTCCGCCGCCGTTTCTGAACGACGAGTCAAGTCCGAGAGACGTGACCTTGTCCGTCATTTTGTCTATCGCCGAGGCGAGATTTGAGTCGAGCGAATACGCGTAATACGTGTCGTTGACCGAGCTCAACAGCACGCGTCCGAACTCCGTCGTCTCGTCGCCGAACATGTCCGCGATCTCGCCTCTGATGTTGTCGCCGACCCACGCTATCGCGTAGTAGCCGTCCGAGTCCTCGTTCGTCAGGAAAACGATCAGCAGATTGTCCTCGTACGACGAAGTCGAGCCGAACTCAGCCTCGTACTCTTTGTCCGCGTATCTCTGCATCTTCGCCTCGTCGTATTCAACGCGGCCGCCGCCCGCGATGTTCGAGAGCGACGAACTCAAAAAACCGAACAGCACGGTCGCTGCAAATATGAGCATTATGACGGCGACGACGATCATCACGGCAAAGCTGCCGAGGCATCCCGTCCCACCTCCGTAATAGTACGGACGGCGCCATCCGCCGAATCGCGGCGGCGGTACGTACGGCGGTCTGCCGCCGAATCCCGTCCTGCGCGGGCCGCCTCCGAATCCGCCGCGCGGACCGGTAGATCCGCTCCTTGAGCCTCCTCCGAAGCCTCCGCTGTGCGACCCGGCGACGCCCCCGCTGCCGTGCGAGCCTCCGCCGAATCCGCCTCCGTGCGATCCTCCCCCGGGTCCCGGCATAATATATCATCTCCTCCCGAATGAAACTATGTTGAGCATATATAATATTATACACCTTCGGCGCGATTTAGCAACATGAAAGGTGAAAATATTTTATTTTTGCGAAGCGCGTTTAATGTGAAATTTCCGCTTGCATAATTCCGCGAACTGTGCTATACTGTTATAAACGTGCCGGTGTGTTGGAACTGGCAGACGAGGAGGACTCAAAATCCTTTGCCGGCAACGGCGTGCGGGTTCAAGTCCCGCCACCGGCATAACAAAAACGCCCACAGAGTGGGCGTTTTTGTTATGCTGCGTGAGTGTTCCGACTTGAACCCTCGAGGTTCTGCGTGCCGCAAAGCGCCCGACGCGGCACATCAAACAAGCGTGAGCCGAAATAACGGCTGCGCACAGTCGAACCTCGCGGCGGAAACGGCGCGCCGTTTACGCTATCGCAAGCTCCCGCCACCGGCATAACGAAAACGCCCCTTGTGGGCGTTTTTGTTATGCCGCGTGTGTGTTCCGACTGGAACCCTCGAGGTACTGCGTGTCGCAAAGCAAACGATGCGGCGCATCAAACGAGCGTGAGCCGAAATAACGGCTGCGCAGAGTCCGACCTCGCGGCGGAAACGGCGCGCCGTTTACGCTATCGCAAGCTCCCGCCACCGGCATAGAAAAAGACACCCACAAAGTGGGTGTCTTTTTCTATGGTGAGTGAGTGCTCCGACTTGGACTCTCGAGGTTCTGCGGGATGCAGATGTGACAGTATAAATCTTCTCTTTACGACGCAAGAAAAAATCATATTATTTGTGAAATAGTACTTGACAAATTGCAGATTTTGTGGTATAATATAGGCAGAGAAAGTGAAACAGTGTGGGGAAAAACGATTTCGCCTTTTATGAAAAGGCAACCTCCACTTCTTGACACATCGGAGATTTTATTATAGAATAAACGAGGAGAGGTGATACGGTATGAACGATAAACTTGATTTCAAGGGAGTCAAGGGCGGGCGGCTCGAAAACTTCTGGTATTATCATAAATGGAAGATCCTGATAGTGGCGTTCTTCTCGATAGTGCTCATCATATGTGTCGTGCAGATGGTCGAGAGGGAAAGTCCCGATATGTATATAATGTACGCGGGGCAGGCGGATCTGTCGGCGACGGACGTGCCCGCGATGAGGAACGCGCTGCGCGCCGTCATCGACGACTACAACGGAGACGGTGAGGTCGGCACGACATTCGTCAACATAACGTGCCGCTCTGAGGAGCAGATAGCGGCGCTCGAAAGCAGATACGCGGCGGAGAGCGAGCCGTTTCCGTACGATATGAAAGCGGCGAATCAGAGCAGTCTTAAGACGTTCGACGCCGAGATATTCGCGGGCGAGTCGGTGATCTGCCTGCTCGACCCGTGGCTGTACTCAAGAGTGCGCGAAGCGGGCGGTTTCATGCCGATGTCGGAGATATTCACGAAGGAGGAGCTCGCAGGCTTAGAGATGTACGACGCGTGCGGCATCTACTTCGATTCGACGAAGTTTTCGGAGTACTATCCCGTGTTCGGCGAGCTGCCCGACGACACGATACTGTGCATCAGACGCGTCTCGACGATGTCGGTGTTCAAGGGCAAGAAAAAGTACGAGCAGATACATGAAAATCACATCGACGCGCTGCGGAAGATAGCGCTGTTCGAGTTCCCGGAGGGGTATGTGCCCGACACGAGCGCCGACACGGGAGATGAAACTACCGGTGCTCCCGTTGCCGATACGGCGGTCACGACAGGATAAAATTTGCAGGAAAACGGATGGCATCCGCCGTCCCTGTCACGAAGGCTTGTCTTTGTTCAACAAATCATTTGCCGCGGCGTTGTATATCATGCACAATATATTATCGTGAAAATGCATGAGAAAAAATATTTTCGTGCAGACTTGACACGAAAGGTGCGTTGTGGTATCATATGTTTATAAAAGTGACTGTTCTTTATACAGCACAATCGAGATTTTTGGAGGAAATCACAATGAAAAGAATTACAGCGCTTCTTCTGGTGCTTGTAATGATCGTTCCGCTCGCACTCATGTCGTGCGATAAGGACGACGGCGGTACGCTTCCGCCCGCAGGCGGAACGGGAACGAACGCTCCGCAGGGCGGCGGAGAAACGCAGGGAAATCAGCCCGCCGGCACGGATCAGCAGCCTGCCGACACTCAGGCTCCCGTAACGCAGGACACCTACATTTACGTTCCCGATACCGAAGCTAAATACTCCGGTTTGTTCGGCATAGGCACGCACGGCTCGGCGAACATAGAGTTCGACGACATCAAGGTCACGAACCGCGCGGACAGATTCGAGATGGTAACGAACGACTTCTCGGGCGAGAACCCGATGGACGGCTGGACGACGCCGACAGGCACGATCACGGTCGCTGAGGAGACTAAGGCTCCCGCCGAGACAGAGGAAGGCGCAGAGACCGAAGCTCCCGAGACGGAAGCTGCCGACGAGGAAAAGAACATGGTCGCAGCCGCTACGGGCGACACGATGGCGTACTTCGGCGATCCTTCGTGGAACTACGTTCAGTTCTCGGTCAAGGTAAAGGCTATCGAGATCGGCGACGGCGTTTCCCTTTACGGCGCTGTCAAGGACGACCAGAACTATGTTGAGGTCGTTATAGGCGAGGACGGCGGCAAGTACATATCCGCTTACTCGGTCGTGAACGGCGAAAAGACTCAGTGGGGCTCGAAGTTCCCGTATGAGCTGCTTTCGCTTTCGGCGGATGAATTCAAGTCCTGCTCGATCACGCTCAATAAGGAAGTCGTAAACGTATATGTTGACGGCAGCCACCTGTTCGATATTTACAGCGACGAGGTCAGCGGTCTGTACGGCGGCGTAGGCTTCGGTACATGGTCGACGACGAACTCGTACGACAACGTTGTTGTCAAGAAGAACGACGGCACGATCCTTTATGAGAACGATTTCTCGAACGCGGGCTCGCTCGAATCCGACTTCGTTCCGAGAACGTATTCCGGCGGTACATGGTCCGGCATGGATGCAAATTGGCTCTCCGACTTCGTCATCGAGGCTGACGAGGATGCGGCTCACGGCAACGTCCTCAAATGCGTTAACAACGGAATAACGGGTGCCGGCGTTATAGTCGCATCCAGTATCGGCAACGAGGAATGGGCTAACTACACGCTCGACTGCGATATCCGTATCGACGGCTCCGCCGAGGGCTGGCTCGTATGGTCCGCTATACGCGACGACTCCAACTACGCGATGTACAACATCGGCGGCTGGTCCAACTCTCAGACGTGCTTCGAGCCGACCGAGAGCGGCGCTAAGTCCACGCAGACGCAGGTCGCGCACGCTTACACGCTCGGCGAGTGGTATCACCTCACGCTCGAGGTCACCGATATGTACGTAAGAGGTCATATCTTTGACTCGACTGGTGAAGAGATCATCACTAACACGTACCTCAAGACTCTTGCGTAAGTAAAAATACCGCAATAAAAAAAGGACCGTCTCCTGCAGGGGACGGTCCTTTTCGTGATGAATGAGCGAATAATGAAAAAGAGCTTTTCCTTTCGGAAAAGCTCCTGATGTTTAATTTCAGACCTCGGGGACGATGAGTCCGTAGTTGCCGTCGTGTCTGCGGTAGACGACGCATGTGTTCTCGGTCACCGAGTCGATGAATACGAAGAATTCGTGGTCGAGCAGATTCATCTGAAGGACGGCGTCCTCGGGAGTCATGGGCTTGATGCGGAAGGATTTCGTGCGAATAATGAGCTCGCGCTCCTCCTCGACGTCGGGTGCAGGCGGCTCGCCCTCGGCGGGCTCGAATGCGCCTTCACGCAGCCTCTTCTCAAGACGCGTTTTGTTCTTCCTGATCTGACGCTCGATAGACTCGATGCACTCGTCGAGCGCATTTCTGAAGGTCTCGCTCTTTTTTTCGGCGCGGAACAGCGTGCCGTTTGCCGAGATCGTTACTTCAAGACATTCCTCGCCGTGTCTGCGGTTAAACGTCACGAATGCTTCTGCGCCTTCGCGGAAGAATTTGTCAAACTTCGAGAGCTTTTTCGTCACAAGCTCCTTTAAGTCCTCGGAGACGTTCATCTGTTTTCCGACTATCGTTGTTTTCATATGTCATTAACCGCCTTTCGGTTTTCTTTTATCAATAATAATATACCATAAAACGCGGATAAAGTAAACACATTTTTACAAAGTCGGCAAAGTTTTTCGCAGGGTGCGTACACGGGCGTGAGAATTATTTTGCTTCGATGTGGCCGAGGCGGTAGAGTAGCTCCGCCGAGAGCACGGCGCCGCCTGCGGCTCCGCGAAGCGTGTTGTGCGAAAGACCGATGAATTTGTAGTCGAAGATGGTGTCACTGGCGAGTCTGCCGGCGCACACGCCCATGCCGCGTTCGATGTTTCTGTCGAGCGATGTCTGCGGACGGTCGTCCTCATCGAAGTATGTGATGAAATGCTCGGGCGCGGACGGAAGCTTGAGCTCCTGCGGCTTGTCGCCGAACGCGCGCCATGCGGCGATTATCTCGTCGCGCGGCGGCTTTTTCTCAAACGAGACGAACACGGACGCGAGGTGACCGTCGGAGACGGGCACGCGTACGCAGTGCGCAGATATGATCGGTGACGATGCGGGCACGATCTGACCGTCCTCGACGCGTCCCCAGACGCGCAGCGGTTCGCGTTCGCTTTTTTCCTCTTCGCCGCCTATGTAGGGCTTGACGTTGTCGTGCATCTCGGGAACCTCGGCGAGCGTGCGTCCCGAGCCCGATATCGCCTGATAAGTCGAGACGATTATCTTGTCCGGCTTATAGGGAAGCAGCGGCGTTATCTGCGGCACATAGCTCTGTATCGAGCAGTTCGGCTTGACGCAGATGAAGCCGCGCGTCGTGCCGAGACGCTTTTTCTGATAGGGGATGACGTCGAGATGCGCGTCGTTTATCTCGGGGATGAGCATCGGCACGTCGGGGGTCCAGCGGTTGGCGGAGTTGTTGGAGACGACGGGCGTCTCCGCCTTCGCGTACGATTCCTCGAGTGCGCGGGTCGCCGCCTTATCCATGTCGACGGCGCAGAAAACGAAGTCGCAGCGGTCGGCGACCTCATCGACGTTTGCGGCGTCGAGCACGGTCATATTTGCGACGGAGTCGGGGCAGGGAGTCGTCATGCGCCAGCGGCCCGACGTCGCCTCGGCGTATGTGCGTCCCGCGGAGCGTGCGCTCGCCGGCAAGGGGATATCGAAGCAGGCGGCGGACGAA
>CANQMJ010000110.1 GCA_947624945.1 uncultured Clostridia bacterium
GAAAAGATGTAGCCGTCGTCGCCTGCGGAGAGGCAGTCGGCTTTGTCGAGTCCGAGCGGGCGCATATAGCCGACCTCGACGACGTCGAACTCGACGCCGCTCGACATCATTCGTATGCGTTCTCCGGCGCGCAGTGTCCCGTTCATCACGCGGACGTAGACGACGACGCCGAGATAGGCGTTGTAGTATGAGTCGAATATGAGGCACGACAGCGGCGCATCCTCGTCGCCCTCGGGCGCGGGTATGTCGTCGACGATCGCGCGCAGCACGTCTGGAATGTTCTGCCCCGTCTTTGCAGAGACGGCGGGACAGCCCTCGGCGGGGATGCCGATGACGTCCTCTATTTCGGCGCGCACACGGTCGACCTCCGCTGACGGGAGGTCTATTTTGTTGACGACGGGCACGAGCTCGAGGTCTGCGTCGACGGCGAGATAAGCGTTCGCGAGCGTCTGCGCCTCGATGCCCTGCGTCGCGTCGACGACGAGCAGCGCGCCTTCGCACGCGTAGAGCGAACGCGACACCTCGTAGTTGAAGTCGACGTGGCCGGGAGTGTCGATAAGGTTGAACACATACCGCTCGCCGTCCTCGGCAACGTGCTCGAGTCTGACGGCGCGCGCCTTTATCGTGATTCCGCGCTCGCGCTCGAGGTCCATGTCATCGAGGAGCTGCTCCTCCATCTCGCGGCGCTCGACGCCGTGCGTCGCCTCGATTATGCGGTCGGCGAGCGTCGACTTGCCGTGGTCGATGTGGGCGATTATGGAAAAATTGCGTATTTTTTTCTGTCGGTCTGTCATAGTGATCGTGCGGAGAGGGCCGTGACGGCGGCTTTTTCCGCATCCCCTTTTTATAGCTTTTTTGAGTTTCGAAATCAGATATACGGCGACTCGACGGCGTCCTTTATGCTGTGGCGGGCGACCGCCTCATCGTTGACGACGGCGTCCTTTGCGTATTCGCCGACCATCACGGCGAACAGATACGAGTGAAGCTCGTCGTCGAAGCCGTCGAAGAAATCTTCGTTCGTGTCGTAGCTCCACGGCGTGCCCTCGATCGGCAGACGTTTGATGAAGTGTACGCCGTTTGAGGTCTGGAGCTTTCTTATCTCACCGACATTCATTTCAAACGACGTGTCGACGATCTCCTTTATGTACGGCGTCGTCGGCAAGAGGTAATAGCCGTCGGCGTAGAGGTGATCCTCGGAGTAATCGAGCCACAGCTCGTGGAAATCCTCGTTGTCCGCGATGCCGTCCTCGATAGTCTTTATTTTTTCATTTGCCGCTGTTATTTCATCGTCGCTTAGCGGGACCTCTATGCCGTAGCCGTCCTCGTCGTAGATGTATTCGCCGTTTTCGTCGGTCTCGTATGTGAAGACGTTGTTGACGTAGATGTGCTCGATGTGGGCGTAGTTATCCTGCACGTACCGGAGCTTGTCGCTGTCGGGTACTTCGATCGCGCCCGACGGGCCGTACAGGTACTCGTACATGTAGTCCTGCTTTTCGTCGAGGACGTAGACGTCGTATAGCACGTCGCGGTCGATGCCGAGCGAGCGGAGATGATCGTTGAACGCGTCCTCGTCGCCGTCGAATTCGTTGATGATTATGTCGTCGATGTTGTTGTTGACGCGCTTTTTCATGTCGTTTGTGAACTGCCTGTCCATGTAGTCGAACATCCACGCTGCGGCGGCGTATTTTTTGACGTTTTCAAGTGCGACGGCGTTGAAGTATTCCTCCATCGTCATGCCGTCGTCGCGCACCGTCGACCAGAACGAATCCGTGTCGGCGGCGCCGCTGCCTTCGTATGCTGCGAGGAATGAGCGCTTGTAGCTCGACATGAAAAACGTATACATCGCCTCGTCGACCTCGACGTTGCCGACGCTGACGACGACGTCGCCTCTGTCGGCGCACGAGACGAGCGCGGGCAGCGTCAGCGCCAGTATGAGCGCGAGCGCGGCGGCGGACAACAGTTTTCTGTTCATAGCTCTTTTTCTCCTTTCAGCTCCGCGTACTTGCGGACGATGACCTCGGACGCGGTGACGGGCTTTGCCTTTCCGATGCTCACGATGAGGTACGGCGTCGACGACGGGACGGCGCGCAGTTTTATGCCGAGCGTGCGCGCGTAGTCGGCGAGCTGTGCCCAGATGTTGAAGTCGGCGTCGTTGACCTTTATCTCGATGCCGGCGTCGCGCTGCTCGACGGACTTTATTCCGACGCGGCGTCCGATGCCGCGTATCAGCGCTATTTTAAGTAGATTCATCGCCGGAGTCGGAACGTCGCCGAAGCGGTCGATGAGCTCGTCGCAAATATCGTTCATGTCGGCGGTGTTCTCGATGCGGGCGATCTTTTTGTACATCTCCATTCTGTGCGTGCCGCTCTTTACGTATTCGGGCGGCAAAAACGCGTCGATCTTGATGTCGACGGTGCAGTCGGGCGGAGCTTCTGCGGCGGGCTTGCCCTGTTCCTCGAGTACTGCTTCCTCAAGTATTTTTATATACATGTCGTAGCCGACGGCGTCGAGGTGGCCGTGCTGCTGTGCGCCGAGGAGGCTGCCCGTGCCGCGTATCTCCATGTCGCGCAGTGCGACGCGGAAGCCCGCGCCGAACTCGGTGTACTCGCGTATCGCCTCGAGGCGCTTCGTGCTTATCTCAGAGAGCGCTTTGCCGCGCCTGTACGTGAAGTACGCGTATGCGCGTCTGCCCGATCTGCCGACGCGTCCGCGTATCTGATGTAGCTGCGCGAGTCCGAGCCTGTCGGCGTCCTCGATTATGAGCGTGTTTGCGTTCGGCACGTCGACGCCCGTTTCGATTATGGTCGTGCATACGAGCACGTCGATCTCGCCGTCGAGAAGCGACTGCCATATCGCTTCGAGCTGCTCGCGCTCCATTCTGCCGTGCGCGACTGTGACGTTTGCGTCGGGGAATGCTTTTTGCACGCGAGCCGCCGTGAGATGTATGCTCTCGACGCGGTTGTAGAGGTAGAACACCTGACCGCCGCGCCGCAGCTCGCGCCTAATCGCTTCGTTTATCATGACGTCGTCGTGCTCGAGCACGTATGTCTGAACGGGCAGTCTGTTTCCGGGCGATTCGTCGAGGATGGACATATCCTTGATGCCGTTCATCGCCATGTTGAGCGTGCGCGGTATCGGCGTCGCCGTCAGTGTCAGGATGTCGACGCCGATAGCCATTTCCTTGAGCTTTTCCTTCTGCGCGACGCCGAAGCGCTGTTCCTCGTCGATGACGAGCAGTCCGAGGTCGCGGAATTTGATGTCCTGCGAGATTATGCGGTGAGTGCCGACTATCAGATCTATCTCGCCGCGCCGCAGACGGCGCAGTATCTCCGCCTGCTGCTCCTTCGTGCGGAAGCGGGACAGCATCTCGACCGTTATCGGATACGGGCGCATGCGCGCCGTCGCTGTGTTGTAGTGCTGGAGTGCGAGGATCGTGGTGGGAACGAGGAATGCGACCTGCTTGCCTGCGAGTATCGCCTTGAATGCGGCGCGCAGCGCGACCTCTGTTTTGCCGTAGCCGACGTCGCCGCAGAGCAGGCGGTCCATCGGGTACGGCTTTTCCATGTCGCGCTTTATGTCTTCGACTGCGGCGAGCTGTGCATCCGTCTCGTCGTATTCGAACGATTCCTCGAATCCGCGCTGGTAGTCGTCGTCGGCGGGGAAGGCAAATCCGGGCGCGCGTTTCCGCGCCGCGTAGAGCTGTATGAGCTCCTTCGCCATGCTCTTTGCCGCCGATTTTGCACGCGACTTCGCCTTTATCCAGTCGGCGCCGCCCATCTTCGACAGCTTGACGGCGCCCGTGCCGTCGTCCTCGCCGTGTGCGCCGATGTACTTCGACACCATGTCGAGCTGGTCGGTGGGGAGGTAGAGCAGGTCGGTGCCCGCGTAGCGTATCTTTACGTAGTCGCGTGCGACGCCGTCGACGACGAGGTTTTCGAGCCCCATATATTGTCCGATGCCGTACGCGGCATGTACGACGTAGTCGCCGACCTTGAGGTCGCCGTAGGAGAGTATCTTTTGCGTGTTTGACTCGCGCCGTCTGTCGCGGACGCGGCGTTTACGCACAGTCTCGTGCTCCTGCGTGAACGACAAAAGCGTGAATCGCTGCGTCGGAAGTTCGTAGCCTTCGGTGTCGTAACCCCAGCTCACGTATGCTATGCCGGGCTTCATCTCCGACGGCGATATGGACTCGACTTTGACGGCGGTCAGCCCTTCGTCGTTTATCGCTGATGCGGTAAGCTGTGCCGACGCCTCTGACGCGCACAATACGCCGATGCGGTAACTGCCGCGCATCGCGGTCACGATGTCTTCGACGAGGAGCTGCATATTGCCGTTGTAGGCGACGCCGCGTCTCGATGAAAAGCCGAATACGCCCGCGACCTTGCGTCCTGACAGTCCGGCGGACGAAAACGCGTTTACGATGATGTGGGCGTTTTTGTCAGTATAGAGGTCGAGTCTGTCGCCGCGGTGCGAGTAAACGGCCGCCTGCGGCGATATCGCGCCTTCCTCGAGCAGCGTCTTTACCTCCTCGTCGAGTATCGAAAGATATCCGTCGAGGCGCGATTTTACGTTGTTGTTTTCGACTGTTATGACGGCGCGCCTGCCGCCCGTGTAGTCGAGAAGGCACGTTTTGTCGGGCGAGATATAGGAGATGTATTTGTCGGCAAACATCATCGGCAGTCCCGCCTCGGCACATTCAGCCTCGCCTCGCAGCACTGTGCGCACGTTTTCGCTTTTTGCTTTTGCGGCAAGCTTGCGCGCCGCGTCCGCGATCGCGGCTCTCTCGTCGGGACCCGCGTGAAATTCGCGTGCGGGCAAAATTACGGACGAGTCGACATGCTCCGCCATGCGCTGAGTCTCGATGTCGAACGAGCAGAGACGGTTTATCTCGTCGCCGAAAAATTCTATTCTGAGCGGCGCGTCGTATGCGGGCGGGTAGATGTCGACGATGTCGCCGCGCACCGAATACTGACCCGTGCCCTCTACCATGTCGACGCGGGAATAGCCCGCATCTGCAAAGCGGCGCGACAGCTCGTCCTCGCGTATCTCGTCGCCGACGTTGAGCGTCACCGTGCGCGATGACAGCGCCTCGGGCGAGATAGTGTATCCGAGCGCGGCGTCCGGAGTCGTGATAACGACGTCGGCGCGGCCGTTCTGTATCTGTGAAAGCACCGAGAGCCTCTCGTGCTCTGTGTCACGGGAGGCGGTTATGTTGTGGAATATGAGCTCGCGCTGCGGGAAATAGACGGCGCGTCGTCCGACCGAGCATAAAAACGACGCGATGCGCCGTCCCTCAGGCTCGTCGGCGACGAGCATCAAAGTTGCCTTACCCGAGTACGCGAACGCGTCGTCGGTGACGGCGTCGTAGAACGCGTACGAGGCGCCCGTACATAGTCCCGATACGAGCATCGGCTTCGGCGACGCGGACGAAAGCTGCTCTTTGAGCGCTGCGGTCAGCGATGAATAGTCGCGCTCGCCGCGGATCGGTTCTGTCAAAAACTTCATTTGGACAAATCTATATAAATCATTTTCGTATTATCAGCCGTTATATTTGCTCTGCGCGGCGGTGATGTCGCCGCCGACGATGAGCGGTACCGCGTCGCAGGCGCGTCCGAACGCGGCGAACATCTTTTCTTTATCATCGTCGCCGAATGTTCCCGTCACCCAGTCGGCGAGGTCCCATTCCGGCGACGGCTTTTCGCCGACGCCGAGTTTTATGCGCGGGAAATTGTCCGAGCCCAAGTGCTCGATTATGCTTTTGAGTCCGTTGTGGCCTCCGGCGCTTCCTTTTGCGCGTATCCTCACGACGCCGACGGGAAGGCTTATGTCGTCGCATATGACGAGCACGCGTTCGGGCGGTATCTTATAAAAGTTAGCCGCCTCGCCGACAGCCTCGCCGGAGAGATTCATGTACGTCTGCGGCTTCAATATGAGCGCGCGAGTCGTGCCGAATACGTATTCGCCCGTGAGCGAGCGGAAGCGCGAGCGCTTGACATCGAAGCCGAGCTTTTGCGACATGTAGTCGACGGTGAGAAATCCCGCGTTGTGACGAGTGAACGTGTATTTCTGTCCCGGGTTGCCGAGTCCCGCGACGATGAAGCTGACGGGGGAGGCGGCTGTCGAGGCGCGTTCCTTTTCGATTTTGCGGAACAGGTCAAAAATATCGGTCATGATCGTCGCTCCGGTCGATTTTTTCATTCGTATTATTATATATCAAACCGCGCGGATTTACAAGCGTTTATTTTGAGCGGGGAGAAGATATATTATGTCTTTGAGGGAATGGTGGGAGTCTGTTCTGATGCAGAATAAAAAATAATCGAAAAATATTGTGAAAATTACTTGACAAATCACATAATTTGTGGTATAATATAGCCGATAGAACAGATACGGCAGAGGTTTTTTGAAAGACGTTAAAGGCGGCGGGGAGCGTCTTTCAGGGAGCTTCCCGCCGTCTTTGCGAAACTATTTTATTTGAGCGATGCTTTTACAAAGCCGTAGAAGAGCGGGTGCGGGCGGTTCGGGCGGCTTTTGAATTCGGGGTGGTACTGGACGCCGACGAAGAACGGGTGCGACGTTATCTCGACCGTTTCGACGAGTTTTCCGTCGGGGGACAGTCCCGATATAGTCAGTCCTGCGGACTCGACATCTTCGCGGTAGTCGTTGTTGAATTCGTAGCGGTGGCGGTGGCGCTCGCTTATGCTCGTTTTGCCGTAGCAGCGCTCCATCGTCGTGCCGGGCTTGATCTCGCACGGGTATGCGCCGAGGCGGAGCGTGCCGCCCTTGTCGATCTCGCTGCTCTGACCGGGCATGAAGTCGATTATCTTGTGACGGCACAGCTCGTCGAATTCGCCCGAGTGCGCGTCCTCGATCCCGAGCACGTCGCGTGCGAATTCGATGCATGCGATCTGCATGCCGAGGCAGATGCCGAAGTACGGCACGTCGTTCTCACGCGCATAACGCGCCGCGAGTATCATGCCCTCGATGCCGCGGTTGCCGAATCCGCCCGGGACGATGATGCCGTCGACGGCGGCGAGGTGGTCGCGGTACGTGGACTCGGTCAGCGTTTCCGAGTCGATCCAGTCGATGACGACGTCGGCGCCGTTTGCGTAGCCGGCGTGGTGGAGAGCTTCGGCGACTGACAGGTATGCGTCGTGGAGCTGCACGTACTTGCCGACGAGTCCGATAGTCACCTTTTTGATGCGGGTCTTGATGCGCTCGACCATCGATTCCCACTCCGACAGGTCGGGCGCGGGTGCGTCGATGCCGAGCTCGCGGCAGACGACGTCGGACAGGTGCGAGCGTTCGAGCATGAGCGGCGCTTCGTACAGGCACGGCAGCGTGATGTTTTCGATGACGCAGTCGGGCTTGACGTTGCAGAAGAGCGATATCTTCTTGAATATTGATTCCTCGAGCGGCTCGTCGCAGCGCAGGACGATGATGTTCGGGTTGATGCCCATTCCGAGCAGCTCCTTGACCGAGTGCTGCGTCGGCTTTGATTTGTGCTCGTCGGAGCCGCGCAGGAAGGGCACGAGCGTCACGTGGATGAAAAGGCTGTTTTCGCGTCCGACCTCGAGCGATATCTGGCGTACAGCCTCGATGAACGGCTGGCTCTCGATGTCGCCTATCGTGCCGCCTATCTCGGTTATGACGACGTCGGCGTCCGTCGTCTTGCCGACTCGGTAGACGAACTCTTTTATCTCGTTTGTGACGTGAGGTATGACCTGAACCGTCGAGCCGAGGTATTCGCCGCGGCGCTCCTTGTTGAGCACGTTCCAGTAGACCTTGCCGGTCGTGAGGTTCGAGAATTTGTTGAGGTCCTCGTCGATGAAGCGTTCGTAGTGGCCGAGGTCGAGGTCGGTTTCGGCGCCGTCCTCGGTGACGTAGACTTCGCCGTGCTGATACGGGCTCATCGTGCCGGGGTCGACGTTTATGTACGGGTCAAGCTTCTGTGCCGCGACTTTGAGTCCGCGCGATTTGAGCAGTCTGCCGAGCGATGCCGCCGTGATGCCTTTGCCGAGTCCGGACACGACGCCGCCCGTTACGAAGATGTATTTTGTCATAATAATCGCCTCTTGTAATAATTTCGGTTTTCACGCGCGGTACGGCGCGCAAAAAAATAACAGAGACAGTATACCAAATTGCGAGCGATTTTTCAATAGCTTTGCAGGAAGATTTTTTGAAAATTTCATATTTTATCAGTTAGCGGGGAATTTGCGCAGTAATGTGACGGAGTAGGCAAGTGTTGCATGCATTATGCGTGGGATGCTGCGGCACTGTAGGAAAAGTTTTCGCCCGCCTTTTTCAAAAGGCGGCGCGGTCGAGGGCGCGGAGCCCTCGTCGCCGCCCGCAGGCGGCGAAACGCACGGCCTTCTCTTTTTGCCAAGCTTTTTCTCTTGGCCTTTTGCTCCAAGAGAAAAAGCGGACTATGG
>CANQMJ010000111.1 GCA_947624945.1 uncultured Clostridia bacterium
GTTTCAGAAACCGCTGCTATAAATGGGGATACTTCCCGACTGCTAAGCATTATGACGATATTGATGAGCTGATCGCGAAAAAAAAGAAAAATTCCGTTCTTTGGGCGGGAAGGTTTCTCGACTGGAAACACCCAGATGCAGCAATCGAGATCGCCAACAGATTGAAACGAGACGGATACGACTTTGAAATGCAGATCATCGGTACGGGAGAGATGGAGGGCGCTCTCAAAAAAATGATTCGGGATAAAAACCTTTCCGACCGCGTGAAAATGCTCGGAAGTATGAAGCCGGCTCAGGTCAGACGCTGTATGGAGCAGAGCGAGATTTTCCTTTTCACATCCGACCGTTACGAAGGCTGGGGCGCGGTGCTGAATGAATCCATGAACAGCGGATGCGCAGTCGTCGCAAGTCATGAAATAGGCTCGGCGCCGTTTCTTATCAAAGATAACGTCAACGGTCTCATTTACCGCGACGGCGATATTGACGATTTATATCAAAAGACAAAACGACTTATCGACCATTCGGAAGAACGGCGCAGTATATCAAAAAAGGCGTATGAAACAATCGTGAGTGAATGGAACGCCGAAAATGCAGCGAAAAGATTGCTCAATATGGCAGAGCATATTGTAAAAGGTGAGCCAATTCGGAATTTATATCAGACCGGGATATGCAGTCCGTCAGAAATCATCAGCGACAGGTGGTATTGAATATGGGAAAATTAGCAAAGCTTCTGCACATAAACGGGATCAAACGCCGTACAACGCTTTTCCTTGTCAATCATGTCTATTGCGGTACGGGGCATTTTGAAAAGAAACGAAAGCTTTTGAATCGGATCGGATTTGAAATTGGCGAGGGAACAAAGGTAGTCGGACCGATCGAATGTACCGGACACCTGATCGTCGGAAAAAACTGCTGGATAGGGAAAAATCTCAAGGTCAACGGCAACGGGACCGTCACAATCGGCGATAACTGCGATATTGCCCCCGAAGTCACGTTTCAGACCGGCGGACATCTGATCGGCGACGAAACACGGCGCGCTGGCGAAGGAGTTATCTTCAATCAGTCTGTCGGCAGCGGGACATGGATCGGTGGTCGGTCTACCATATTGAATGGAACCAATATAGGCAAAAGCTGTATGATTGCCGGGTGCGCCTGTGTTATCAGAGATATACCAGATAATTCCTTAGCGGGGGGGGGGTACCGGCAAAAATCATACGAAAGTTGTAGAGCGAGTATTAGCATTTTTAAGCGTTATGAAGGGAGTATTGTTTAGTGAAGCTGACAGATACGCTTAAAAGCAAAGAGGTTAAAAACGCATATTGGATCATTACCGGGCGCGTCGTGCAAATGGTTCTGTCTTTCTTGGTCAGCATTTTTACCGCCCGTTATCTCGGTCCGAGCAATTTCGGTCTCGTCAATTACGCCGGAGCATATGTTGCGTTTTTTACTTCTCTTTGTACCCTCGGGCTCAATTCAGTTATCATAAAGGATTTTGTCGACAACCCCGATGAACAAGGCAAAGCTATCGGTACGACAATAGTTCTGAGGGCTGTTTCGAGCCTGCTGTCCTCGATTATGATCGTAGGAATTGTGAGCATAGTTGACAAGGGTGAGTCTGTTACTATTGTCGTTTCAGCACTCTGCAGCATCGCGCTTGTCTTTCAAGTGTTCGACACGATTAACTATTGGTTTCAATCGAAGTATCAGTCAAAGGTAACGGCAATAGCCGGACTTATTGCATACATAGCAACGTCTGCGTATAAAATCATTCTTTTGATTCTGCAAAAAAGCGTAGTATGGTTTGCTTTTGCAAGCTCGGTCGACTATATTGTCGTTGCGATATGCCTCTTTCAAGCGTACAGAACCCATGACGGCCCAAAGTTTCAGTTTTCATGGGAAAAGGGTAAGTACCTGCTCAGTAAAAGCTATCATTATATTCTTTCCGGAATGATGGTAGCGATTTACGGACATACAGATAAATTAATGCTAAAACAGATGCTCGGTGAGACATCGGTAGGGTATTATTCCCTTGCTTCCTCGGTTAATTTGATGTGGTGCTTTGTTCTGCAAGCGATAATCGACTCTCTTTACCCTACGATTATGTCACTGTACAACAACGGCAATAAAGAAGCGTTTGAAAGAAAAAATCGACAGCTATATGCGATCGTAATATATGTTTCCATATTCGTGGCGGTTATGTTTATGCTTTTTGGAAAATATGCGGTCGTGCTTATATACGGAGCCGAATATGAACCTTCGGCAGATATTCTGAAAATCATCGCATGGTATACTATCTTTTCGTATCTGGGAGTTGCCAGAGATGCGTGGATCGTCTGCACAGAAGCCCAAAAATATCTGAAATACATTTACATCAGCGCCGCAATGGCAAATGTTATATTGAACCTGATATTCATTCCGATATGGGGAGCGGCAGGAGCGGCCGTAGCGTCATTGCTGACGCAGATATTGACGGGTATGGTACTCCCCTGCTTTATAAAACAAATGCGTCCAAATGTCAAACTGATGGCGGAAGCTTTTATACTAAAAGGAATAAAATAAGCACGTTAGGAGAATAAAAATGAGCAAATTCAGCGGTTCTATACTAATGATCACCGGCGGCACGGGCTCGTTCGGCAACACGGTCCTCAAGCACTTTCTTGACACCGACATCGCCGAGATCCGTATTTTCTCCCGCGACGAAAAAAAACAGGATGACATGCGCCACGAGTTGCAGGCTAAATTCCCCGAGAAGGCGAAAAAGGTCAAGTTCTTCATCGGCGACGTGCGCAACCTGCAGTCGGTTCGCGACGCAATGCACGGCGTTGATTACATATTCCACGCAGCCGCGCTGAAACAGGTTCCGTCCTGCGAATTCTTCCCGATGGAAGCCGTGCGCACAAATGTTATCGGTACCGACAACGTCCTTCATGCAGCGATCGACGAGGGCGTGAAACGCGTCGTATGCCTGTCAACCGATAAGGCGGCATATCCGATTAACGCTATGGGAATCTCGAAGGCGATGATGGAGCACGTCATTTTCGCAAATGCTCGAGTGGCTGCGGAACGCGGCGGAACGGTCATCTGCTGCACTCGCTACGGAAATGTAATGTGCAGCCGCGGCAGCGTTATACCGCTTTTCATCGACCAAATCAAGGCGGGTAATCCCATTACTATCACTGACCCGAATATGACAAGGTTCTTGATGAATCTTGATGAAGCAGTAGACCTTGTGAAGTTTGCTTTTGAACACGCCAACCCCGGCGACCTGTTCATTCAGAAAGCTGATGCCAGCACCATCGGCGACCTGGCAAAGGCGGTTCAGAAGTTGTTCGGCGACACGGGAACAAATATTATCGGCACCCGCCATGGCGAAAAGCTTTATGAAACGCTTATGACCCGCGAGGAACGACTGAGGTCGGAGGATATGGGCGGGTATTTTCGCGTATCAGCGGATAATCGCGATCTCAACTATGACAAGTATTTCGTAAAAGGACAAGTTATGACGCAGGCGGAGGAGAGCTACACAAGCCACAACACGACGCTCCTCGACGTTGACGGCGTGGTGAAAAAGATCCTTACGACCGATTATGTCAAAGAAGAGCTTGAAAAGGGAGAAAAAAGATGAAAATATCGGATAAATATTGTTTAGAAATACAAGCAGTGATGAACGATATCGAAATTATTAAAAACGGACAAATATATGAAAGAGATCCTGTTCCGGGTGTCCCGGAATGTGCCACTGTTGGAGCAAGACTTGAGAAGAATTTTATGAGATTAATTCAACGGATTGAAAGTGATGCAAAAGGCGATATCGAAGTCGCGGCAGAATATTTGAAATAAGTTGGTAGATTGATATGAAAATCCTCGTAACCGGTTCAAACGGCTTTTTTGGGCGGAATCTCGTTGAAAATCTCAAAAATATCCGCGACGGGAAAGACCGCACTCACCCAGAACTGAAAATCGATGAGATTTATGAATATGACATAAACAACACAAAAGCAGAGCTTGATAGATTCTGCTCTGACTGCGATTTTGTTTTCAACCTTGCAGGTGTAAACCGTCCGAAAGATCAGTCGGAATTCATGCAGGGCAACTTCGGCTTTGCGTCAACGCTTCTTGAAACGCTCAAAAGGCACCACAACACCTGCACTGTCATGCTGTCCTCATCGATTCAGGCGACGCTTATAGGCAGATACGACAGCGAATACGGCAGGAGCAAAAAAGCGGGGGAGGATTTGTTTTTCAACTATGCCTCCGAAACAGGCGCAAATGTGCTTGTTTACCGTTTCCCGAATATGTTTGGCAAGTGGTGCCGCCCGAACTACAACAGCGCTGTGGCAACATTCTGCAATAACATCGCGAACGATCTGCCGATACAGATAAACGACCGTTCGACCGAGATTGAACTCGTATATATAGACGATTTGATCGACGAGATGATGTGCGCGCTTAACGGCAAACCGCACAGATGCGATTATGACGGTCTTGCTCCCGTTCCGAACGATGGCGGCCGATTCTGCTATGTCACCGTCACCCACAAGGCGACGCTTGGCGAGATCGCGGACTTGCTGTATAAATTTCACGGCCAGCCGCAGACGCTGATCATGCCCGAAGTCCCGGCGAACAGCTTTGCAAAGAAACTTTACAGCACCTATCTCAGCTATCTGCCGAAGGAGAAGATCGCGTTCCCACTGAAAATGAACACCGACGCACGCGGCAGCTTTACGGAGCTTTTGAAAACAGAGAACTGCGGGCAGTTCAGCGTGAACATCTCGAAGCCGGGTATCACGAAGGGGCAGCATTGGCACAACACGAAGTGGGAGTTTTTCATCGTCGTGTCGGGGCACGGGCTGATACAGGAGCGCAAAATCGGCACGGACGAAGTGCTTGAATTTGAAGTGAGCGGCGACAAGATCGAGGCTGTCCATATGCTGCCGGGGTATACGCACAACATCATTAATTTGTCCGAGACGGAAAACCTCGTGACGGTCATGTGGGCGAACGAGCACTTGGACCCGGAAAAGCCGGATACGTTTGGAGAGATAGTATGAATACCACGAAACAAAGAAGTTCAAATATAGAGCTTTTGCGAATAGTATCGATGCTTATGATAATTACAAGCCATTATGCTAACTTTGCCGTAATGCATGTAGGTCAGGAAAATGCATACGAAACATGGACAACAGGTTCGGCGGCATTAAAATTTCTGACATCAAGCTGCATTTTAGGGCAGATAGGCGTTGGAATATTCTTTGCAATAACAGGATATTTTACAGTTGACAGAAAAGATACGCCTTCTCTAAAAAAGATTATATCCGAAGTTCTGTTTTATGCATCGCTATCCGTTGTTATCATGATTTTTGGGATAACGGTATGCGGCTATGCTTACGGGAGCAAAAGCAATCTGATTTTGGTTATTTTGCAAACAATTTGCGTCCCGTTGACAGGCAGTCTTTGGTGGTTTGTGACGGCATATGTGGCGCTTATATTGTTCAGTAAGAGCATAAATTCGTTTGTTTCATCTCTTAACCGAAACGGTTACATAACCGTAATTGTAACAATCGGAATATTCGGATTGCTTCTGGGAGAGCTCGGGTCAGCCCTTCACGATTTGGAAAAAGCAGTTTTTTTCTACCTGTTAGGCGGTTATTTTAAGCTTTACAATAAAGCTCCAAAAAAGTCGAAATTGCTGCTGTCCGGTGTTGCTGTCATTGTACTGTTGCTATTAAACGGCGTACTGGAATACAATATTTTTTCAAATTCGGGCGCTGTAATATTAAGAAAATTCTTTTCAATGACAAGCATTATAATTGAGCCTCTTTTGGTTTCCGCATTGTTTTATCTGTTTGTTAATTTAAAAATCGGTGTTAATACTTTTGTGAACAAGGTAGCAAGTTATACTTTTGGGATTTACCTGTTCCACGAAGCTCCGTATACAAGAGGATTGCTATGGAACAGGTTGGTAAACGCAGACTCGTATTATGTGGCGGGGGGGGGGTACATTCTTAGCATATTCTGCGGTAGTAATCGCGGCAGTGTTTTTAATCGGAGCTGTAATAGACATATTAAGGCAAAAGCTTATTGATAAAAAAATGATCTGTATCATTGACAGGATCGAAGAAAAGTTTAAGCAATCATTTTTAGATATAAATACAATTTCAAAATAGAGTAATCTTGTAATATAGGAATTAAATAATGGCTGCAAGCGTTCATTTTCAAAACAACGGCAAAATCAAGCTGATGATCATCGTCGGCACGCGGCCGGAAATAATCCGCCTTGCCGCGGTCATCAAGAAGTGCCGCAAATATTTCGATACGATCTTAGTCCACACCGGGCAGAATTTCGACTACAATCTCAACGGCGTGTTCTTCAAGGATCTGGGTCTTGACGACCCGGAGCTGTATCTCGACGCGGTCGGCGCAGACCTCGGCGAGACGATGGGGAATATCATATCCGCAAGCTATAAAGCGATGGTCGAGCTGAAGCCCGATGCAGTTCTTGTCCTTGGCGACACCAATTCGTGTCTGTCTGTGATCGGTGCAAAGCGTCTGCATATTCCAATCTTCCACATGGAGGCGGGAAACCGTTGCAAGGACGAGTGTCTGCCGGAGGAAACAAACCGCCGGATCGTGGACATAATCAGCGACGTCAACCTCGCATATTCCGAGCACGCCCGCCGCTACCTTGCCGACTGCGGTCTGCCTAAGGAGCGTACCTATGTTACGGGTTCTCCGATGGCGGAAGTTTTACGCCAGAATCTCGAAAAAATCGAAGCAAGCGACATACACGCCCGCCTCGGTCTGAAAAAGGGCGGATACATTCTGCTCTCTGCTCACCGTGAGGAGAACATCGACACCGACAAAAACTTTTTCAGCCTGTTCTCGGCGATAAACAAGCTCGCAGAAAAGTACGAAATGCCGATACTTTACAGCTGCCACCCGCGCTCGAAAAAGAGGCTTGAGGCGTCAAAATTCGAGTTGAGCCCTTGGGTCATACAGCACGAGCCGCTCGGCTTCCACGACTATAACTGCCTGCAAATGAACGCGTTCTGCGTTGTTTCGGACAGCGGCACTTTACCCGAGGAGAGCAGCTTCTTCACAAGCATCGGAAAGCCGTTTCCTGCGGTGTGCATACGCACAAGTACCGAGCGCCCCGAAGCGCTTGATAAAGCGTGCTTTATTCTCGCGGGAATCGACGAAAAGAACCTGCTGCAAGCGGTAGATACGGCGGTGGAGATGAACAAAAACGGTCACCACGGTATCCCGGTGCCGGATTATGTTGACGAGAACGTCAGTGATAAGGTCGTTAAGATAATTCAGAGCTATACGGGCGTTGTCAATAAAATGGTGTGGAGGAAAGAGATATGAAAATCCTCATCACCGGCTCATCCGGCTGTTCGAAAATAGATTATGATATAGTACATAAAAATATAACCGACGAAAGAGCAAAGTCAATTCAGTTCTTAAAGTCGGAATTAGAATTACTTTAAAGTCGTGTGTCAGAATAAAGACTGGCTCAATCGAATGATATAAAGGAAGTGCTTTCAATGCTTAATTTCACAGTCGGACCCGTCATGTGCAGCGACGAAGTCCGCGCAATCGGCGGGGAACAGGTACCGTATTTTAGAACGCCGGAATTTTCGGCGGTTATGCTCGAAAACGAGCGCCTGATGCATGAATTCCTGAACGCTCCGACCGGGAGCAGATGTGTATTTTTGACGTCGTCCGGCACCGGTGCGATGGAATCCTGCGTCATGAACATCTTAAACGACGGCGATAAAGCGATCGTCATAAACGGAGGTAGCTTCGGACAGCGGTTTGTAGATTTGTGCCGCCTGCACGAAAGAAATTTCACAGAAATCAAGCTTGAATTCGGCAAACAGCTTCGCCGCAAGCAGCTCTATGAATACGCCGGAAAAGGCTACACCGCGCTGCTTGTGAACATGCACGAAACGTCGTCGGGCGTGCTGTATGATATGCCGATGATTTCGCGGTTCTGCCAAGAAAACGGAATATTGCTTATCATCGACGCCATCAGCGCGTTTTTGGCGGACGAGTTGGATATGTCATCTCTCGGCGCGGCGGCAGTCATCACCGGCTCTCAAAAAGCACTTGCGGTTCAGCCAGGAGTTTCAGTGGTTGCACTATCTCCCGAGGCGCTTGCGCGCGTCGAATCAAATAAAGAAAAATGTATATATCTCAGTCTTAAGGAAGCGCTTAAGAACGGCGAGCGCGGACAGACCCCGTATACTCCCGCAGTCGCAACGCTTTTGCAGATAAATTCCCGACTTCGCTCAATTTTCGAGCGGGGGGGGGGTACTGTCAGAGAGAAAAATTATTG
>CANQMJ010000112.1 GCA_947624945.1 uncultured Clostridia bacterium
GGAAAAGCGGGCACATCGAGATGTCGGACGGCGGCGCCGTCGACTTCGAGCTGCGCAAATGCGCCGAACGGCAGTATATATCGCTCGGCAAACACCGCGTCACATGGCTGCGCCTGCAGGACCTCGTGCAGTCGCCGGACGACGACGGCTTCCCCGCGCTGACCCAGCTCGAAGTCTACGGCGTTGATATTGAGTGACAGGTTATTCGCAGAGGGAGAAAAAACTTTTTGAAAAAAGTTTTTTCTCCCCCTGCACCCCTCTTTTTCAAAAACTTTAATTACCAACTCCGAGCGCGCCCGCGCGCTTGACAACTTCGCGGCGCCGTCGTATAATGTACGCGCGGACAACACCGCATACGGGGGCGCATATGGACAAGTATTTTTCGAGGACCGAGATGCTGCTCGGCAACGAGGCGATTGAGAAGCTGGCATCGTCGCGAGTAGCGATATTCGGCGTCGGCGGCGTCGGCGGATACGCGGTCGAGGCGCTTGCGCGGACCGGCGTCGGCAAGCTCGACATCATCGACAGCGACACCGTGAGCGAGTCGAATCTGAACCGCCAGATATACGCGCTGCGCAGCACGGTCGGGCAGTACAAGGTGGACGCGGCGAAGTCGCGCATACGCGACATCAATCCGTCGGCGGAAGTGCGCGCATACAGGACGTTTTACACGCCCGAGACTGCTGACGCGTTCGACTTCACCGAATACGATTATGTGGTGGACGCCATCGACACTGTAGCGGGAAAGATCGCGTTGGTGGTGAACGCGGACCGTGCGGGCGTGCCTATTATCAGCTCGATGGGGGCGGGCAACAAGCTCGACCCGACGAAGTTCGAGGTCGCCGACATCTATTCGACGTCGGTGTGTCCGCTCGCGCGCGTCATGCGGTATGAGCTGCGGCGGCGCGGCATAAAGAAGCTCAAAGTCGTTTACTCGAAGGAGCCGCCGATAAAACCCGCGCCCACATCCGACTCCGACGACACGTCGCGACGTTCCGTGCCCGGCAGCGTCGCGTTCGTCCCCTCCGTTGCCGGACTCATCATCGCCGGCGAGGTAATAAAGGATTTAATTAAATAAAAGTTTTTGAGGGGGAAGGAATTTCTTGAAAGAAATTTCTTCCCCCTCACCCCTATCTTAAAGAACTTTTCCTGACCAATTTTTCTTTTTGAAAAGTAAACGGAAACAATATCCTCGGAGATAGCTTAAGATAAACACTATTAAGTCCGCTTTTGGCGAGGGGCGGGGCACCTTTTACAAAAAGGGGCTCCGCAATTACTTTTTGTAAAAAGTTTTTTCTCCCCCTGCACCCCCTCTTTTTCAAAAACTTTTGTTACAAGTTTTCTTTTTAAAAAGCAATCGAAAACATTATCTTCAGGGCGTACTTAAGATAAACACTATTTAGTCCGCTTTTGGAGAAGGTAGGGGACACCTTTTACCAAAAGGGGTCCCCGAATAAGAAAGTTTCCCTCCCAGCACCCACCTTTTTTTCAAGAACTTTTCCTGACCAATTGTCTTTTTGAGAAGTATACGGGAACAATATCCTCGGAGATAGCTTGAGATGATCACTAATCGGTTCGCTTTTGGCGAGGGGAGCGTCTCCTCGCGGTGCTCGGAGCTGCCACACTTTTCGCTTTGCGAAAAGTGTCAGAGGTTTGGAGCGTAAGCGACAAAACTCCTACCTTTCTACAAAAAGGTTCTCCCTAAATTGAAAGAAGTTTTCTTCCCTCCCTGCACCCACCTTTTTTCAAGAACATTAATTACCGTCTATACGCAAAAAAGAAGGGGCTGCCGCCCCTTCTTTTGCTTTGTCATATTATCGCATACGGGCGCAAGATGCTGCATCATCGTCCGTCCGTATGCCTTATTTTATACGCGCTTATAAACCGGCGTATACTCGAGCGGCGCGTTTGCCGTGACGTATTCGCCGCTGCTTTCGACAGTGCCGCTTCCGTCGCACGCCTCCCACTTGCCGCGCGGCAGATATACGCGTCTTTCGCGCGCACCGTACTCGGTCACGGGCGCGACGAGCAGTTCGGAGCCGAACATGTACTCGTCGTCGGCGCGCCAGCATTCCTCGTCGTCGGGGAACTCGATATATAGCGCGCGTATCATCGGCAGTCCCGTCTTTACTGCCTCGTCGGCTGTTTTTACTATATACGGCTTCAGCGACTCGCGCACATCGACGTACGACTTGAGTATCTCGTATATCTCCTCGCCGTAGACCCACAGCTCGTTGTCGGCGCCGGATGAGCAGAAGCCGCCGCCGCGGTCGGTATTCCACGCGAGCGCGCCCTTATTCGGCTGTCTGTCGCCGTGCATGCGGAGCACGGGCGTGTACACCGCCCACTGGAACCAGCGGACGAGCAGCTCACGGAACACGGGGTCGTTGACGTTGCCGCCGTAGAATCCGCCCGTGTCCGATATCCACCACGGTATGCCGGCAACTCCCATGTTGATGCCGTTTCTTATCTGCACCTTCATTTCGCGGAAAGACGATTCGATGTCGCCGCTCCATACGAGCGCGCCGTATTTCGGGCTGCCCACCCACGCGCACCGCACGAGGTTGAGTATATCGGGGACGCCGTCCTTTTTCTGCCCGTCGTACACCATCATCGAATGCATGCGCGGGTAGATGTTGCCGGTCGAGAGAGCGGGACCTATGTACTGGCGGTAATGGTCGAAGTCGGTGACGGAGTATTCGGGCTCCGCCTCGTCGAGCCAGAACATGTCTATGCCGTATTTGCCGTAATTCTTTTTAAGTATGCCGTACGCGAACTCGCGCGCGCCGGGGTCGGTCGCGTCGTAGATGCCGACCTGACCGTTGAAGTCCATGACGGCGGGCAGACCGCGTTCGGTGCGTATCAGATAGCCGTTTGACGAGAACCCGCGGTAATTCTTCGAGCGCGGGTCGACGGTCGGCCACACCGACACCATCAGACGTATGCCCATGGATTTGAGCTCGTCCACCATCGCCTGCGGGTCGGGCCAGTATTCCGGATCGAAATCCCAGTCGCCCTGATATATCCAGTGGAAGAAGTCGATGACGATGACGTCAAGCTTGATGCCGCGCCTGTGGTACTCGCGCGCCGCCTCGAGCAGTTCGTCCTGCGTGCGGTAGCGCAGCTTACACTGCCACAGTCCGAGTAAACTCTCGGGCAGAGGCGACGCATGACCGACGACGTCGGTGTATTTTTCGATTATCTCGGCGGGTGAGTCGCCGGCGCAGACCCAGAAGTCGATGGCGCGCGTCGCGTCAGCGTGCCACTCGGTCACGTTTTCGGCAAACGTCGCGCGTCCTATCGCGGGATTGTTCCACAAAAAACCGTACCCGCGCGACGAGAGCAAAAACGGCACCGATATCTGCGAGTTGCGGTGCGCGAGCTCGAGCGTCGAGCCCTTCAGCTCATAGCGCGCGTCGCGGTACTGACCCATGCCGTGCAGATGCTCGCCGTCGTAGGCGGCGAATTTGACTGTCGCCTCGAACGTGTCGCTGCCGCGCAGCGTCTTATACACGCGCGCACGGTCGCGCAGCGACCACGGATACCATACCTCCTCAAACAGCACGTTCCCGCCGCGCGTAAAGCGCAAATGATCGCCGAGAAGCTCGCAGCGGACCCCGCCGCACTCGACGTATACGCCGCCCTCGCGGTCGGCGGACACATCGTCGGCGATGTGCGGGACGTCCTCAGTGAGCGCCCAGTCCTCGTCGGGGATAGCGCCTATCGGCGTGACGCGCACGCGTATCCCGCGTCCCCACGCCTCGACCTTCATGTTCTCGTGCCCGAACCGGCACACGAGCGCATTTTCAAGTTTCGTTACCATGATGTTCTCCTTTTTATGCGTTTTCGGGAACCTGCCCCAGCTTACTTTTATTATACAATGCCTTTTGAAAAAAACCTTGCACAATATTGTCTATTTCATAGTAGACGGTTGACATTTTGTCCGGCATTTGCCTCATCCGCGCACGACTATCCTCGCGCGGACTGTGACGGCTCCGTCCGAATAGAGACCGTCGGGCAGCACGGCGTAACCGTAAACGACGTATACGCCCGGCGCGGTCGTGTCTATATCGGCGGCTTTGTCAGACCAAACAACTCCTGCGCCGACTGCTTTGCCGTCGTTCGTGTGTACGGTCACGGTGTCGGGCAGCGAAACGTCGCCGCTAATGCCGACCGACACCGACATCGGATCGTCGGCGTAGACCGCTTTCGACAATGAGACCGGCTCCGCGCGGTACAGCTTGAAGTCGCCGAGGCACAGATACTCGCACATTTGCAGCCAGTAAGCGTTAAATATGAAGTAGTCGCCGTCGCCGCTGTTTATGACGGACTCGTACCGACGCCAATCGCCGCCCACGTTCTGCATGTCGCCGTTATTGCATGCAAAGTAGCCGCTGCCGCTGAAATCAAGCGTGTCACCGATCCTATATTCGTTCGGCACGTAGCTGTCCATATCGACGGCGCCGTATCGCACTGACGCGCTGCCGCTCTGCGTGTACGCGCTGAACGAGAAGTAATAGTCCTTGTGCGGTTCGAGCCTGACGAACGCGATAAGCGAATGTTCGCCGTTCCACGCGTTGCTCGTCCACGGCTCGCCTATAGCCTCGACGAGATAGTGACGGCATCCGTCGGGAAGCCGCAGATCTTCGCCGAAGTAAAATTTATTGCCCGATACTCGCGGCTCATAACTGTCGGTCACGAGCAATCCCGACTCGGAGAGCGGCATCATGTTCAGAAGCGCGCCGTCGTCGCGGATAGAGGGACGCATGCGCGCGCCGCTCGTCGGGTGACCGGCGCTGTTCACGCCCACGTACCACTGCTCCATCGACGTGCCGCTGTTGTCGGAGAAGTCGCCGTTTGAAAACATGTTTTCGCCCGTGAGCGTGTAGCTGCGCCCCGCGTACTCGACAACATTACTGTCTGACTCGGGCACATCGACTGTGAGATATTCGGGCATAGAAAACTCGACAAATACTTCAACGTCGCCGCCGTCGCTCCCGTCAACATCGAATGTGACCGTATACGCGTCGGGGCCGTCCGGCGTCACGCTGTCGGTGACGTCGCGTCCGTTTGCGGTGACGCGGACGAGCTCGCCCTCGGGGATTATGCTTATATTCACGGTATCGCCGTCTGCGGCTTCATTTACGTCCGCGACAGCGTGACCGCCGTCGGTCGAGGACACGCTGACGTTATACGGTATCTTTTCCGGCGCTTCATCGACTGTGGCGGGTGTGACGGTGAAATAGTCAAAATTGGGTGTGAAATTGTCGAGCACGTTTGTCCCCGGCGTCGACTGCGAGCCGCCCCACAAAACGTGACGCCTGTCGTCGTTACAAACGCGTATGACGTTGTCGCCCTCATCGAGCGCGACTGTTATGACCTTTTCAAGGAACGTATCATCGGAAAACGTGTTCGAGAAAAACAGATGCGCGGCAAGCGTGCCGTTGACGTAAACGGCGGCGTCTCTGTCGACGATCTTGATGTTGTAGCTGTGAGTGCCGCACAGGTCGTCATTGGAATACGAAAATCCCAGCTTATAAAGGCCCGCTCTGTCGGTATTCACGTGAAATTCGAGGTATTCGCCGTCCGCGTCCATCTCCGACACATAGACTACACCGTCCGACTCGGACGTCGAAAATACGCCGTCCGCATCCTCCGCCTCGACAGTTTCCGTCAGATCAAGACCGCTTTCAAACACGCGCATACAGTCAAGCTCGATATCGACGTCTGCGCCGACGTCGACGATGTTGATGCCGCGCCGCAGATAAAGCGTCACGGGAACATCCTGCCACTCGTCGGACGCTGAAACGTCGGCTTTTGCCGCGAGAGAATCGAACGTCACATTCGTGTTGTCGATAAAGACGCGCACGGCGCCGTCGTGCCCCGCGCGGCAGCGGAATATCATGTGATAGATCCCGCCGTCACCGACGTCGACGAGGAAACGCACCCCGCCCCTCGCGTCGTCGTTGTTTTGTGCAGGCAAAATAACACATTCTTCACCTGCTGCGGGCGAATGTTCGCCGCCGTCGAGGAATACGGCGTCCTCAGCCTCGAAAACCTTATTGTACGACGGCTCGCCGCAGCCGTACGCGCCGGCATACGTGACATAGAGCGCGTCGTGGAACCCGCCCGCGTCGCCGCTGAACATTACAGATACGGTGTGATATCCCGCTTTTAGGTCATAATATCGTTCCGTCGAACCTTCCATCGAATAAAACAGCGTGTTCGGCAAGTATAACTCGCTCACAGCGCCGTCGACGGAGAGCGACTGCGATATGTTTTTCGGCTTGTGAGTCGAAGAATTGTTGCGCGTCGAGCCGACGCCGTTGCCGTAGATGAAATCGAGCCTGTAAAGCCCGTCGACGGGGACATAGACCGTGTACGTTATGCCGTCGCCGTCGCTGTCGATGCCGCCGACGCGCATACCGCCGGAGCAGAAATATTTCGGATATTCGAGCGGCGACTCCTGACTGTCGATGATTACCGAACCCGAGAATTCCGCGTCCTCAGCCTCGTATACGGCTCGGTACGCGCCGACGGCGGGCGTCGATACTGCCTCATCGGTGCATGTGACGGTCAGCCTGTATGCGGTCGAAAAAACCGCGTCATCGAGGCATACGGAGACTTTGCCGCCCTTTACCGGGTACACGCCGTCGAGGACGACGGACGGCTCATAGAGCGCGCCGTGGTAACCGGTGAAATACGTCGCCTCGATCTTAACATGAACGCGGTCGGCGGAGCCGAATATATCGCTTTTGTCGAGCGCGTCAAGTTCTATTTCGATGCTGCCGTCCGCGCCGCCGAATATCGCCGACACGGACCGCTTTGCGCCGTCAGAGGCTGCGACGCCGTAGAGCCCTTCCGCAGTCGTATTTTTCGACGACACGCGCAGAGTCTCGCCGCTCATGTCACCGTACCATTTGTACACCCACCACGCACCGTTGCCCTGATTCGTGCCGGCGGCGAGGTCGTTGAGATTGTTCGCCTGATGCCAGAACGGGAGACAGCCGTATACCTCGCAGTCCTCGAGTCTCGCTATCCAGTTGACGAGCCTGCCCGGAACGCCGCAGTCGGCGAAGTCCGCGTACTCGTTTATCACGACCGCCGCCTCGTCGATGTCGAGCTCGCCGCAGATGCGTCTGTAATCGTTTATGTGGTCGTCCATCGTCGAAAGACTGCCGACGGACAGCTCGTGCCACGTTATGACGTCCGGCATGCAGTCGTTTTTGACGCAGAACGACAGAAACTCACGCATGCCGTCGTGACCTCTGTAAACGGCGTCGTTCGGACCTGCAACGGACGCGCCCGGATCGGCGGACTTTATCGCGTCATAGTATATCTTCCACGCCGCGTTGAAGTTCGCAACTCCGTTGACGGGCGTGCCTTCATTGATGGGGATATAAACTATTCGGCTGTCGATGTCGGGGAAGCGTTCGCGCACACCGTTTTTCCACTCGACGACTGCGGGTGCGATAACATTTTCAAGCACGTCGCCGTAGTCGTGGGCGTCGGCGGTGACGCCGAACACGCCGTAGTAATTGGAGCAGTACATCTGCACCTGTTCGCCGCCCGCCTCGAAAAATTCGACCGCGACGTCGAGTGCGTCGCCGTACGGATGCTCTGTGCCGAGCGCGCCCTTTGTCGCGAGTACTTTGGGTCTCAGCGGCATCAGCGTGTTGACGTCTGGCACGCCCTCGTCGCTTATGCCGTAGAGGAAACCTGCGCTGCCGTGTACGATATCGTGACTGTGATTGCTCATATCGACTGTGAGCGTCGGCAAATTCCCGCTCGGATGTGACGGCATATCGCTGTTATCGTCATCGTCGACAATGCCGGTCGTGTCCGCCGTGTCTGCGGCGGACGTGACATCATCGACGGGCGACGTCGATATTTCTGCCAAATCGGACGACGTGTCACGCACGTCATCGTTCCGCGTGCATCCGACCGACAAAGGCAACAACATCGAGATCGCAGCGGCGAGCGATACCGACTTACAGAATAATGAAAAACTGCGCATTTCGGCGCACCTCCGAAAAACGTGATGATCTACTTTTAATTATACATGGTAAAATCGGCGAAATCTAATCGTATATTGACATAATATTTGAATATATTGACAAAATGCCCTGTCGTTTTGTATGTTTGTCAATGAAGTGTTACAAAGAAATTATGTAAAAATTCACGAGGCGAAAGCCAGCCGAGAGGACGCATGGGAAAATTGTTGTATTTGTAGCTGTGAACAGCAAGCTGCTTTTTGAAATCGTTGAA
>CANQMJ010000113.1 GCA_947624945.1 uncultured Clostridia bacterium
AACTTGTCCATATTGAGTAACATTGCGAAGGAGCCGGCGTATACACTTTCTTTACGGGCGAGGCGAATGTCAATATCAATTTCCCCGATTATACGATAGTCTACACAATGGCGCATGAAATGTCGCACCAGCGCGGTATCGCGCCTGAGGATGAAGCAAATTTCATGGCGTTCCTCGTGTGCATGCAGAGCGATGATCCGTATATACGGTACAGCGGCGCGCAAAGTCTGCTTGAGTATGTGTATTCCGCGCTTTCTAAAGCCGACCGCGACCTTTACAGAAAATGCTACGCTTCGCTGTCGTCGCGAGTCGTCGGCGAGATGCGTGCGTATAATAAGTTCTTTGAAAAATACGAGGAAAATGTCGCGGCGACAGTATCCGGCACCGTGAACAACACATACCTTGTGCTGCAAGGAACTGAGGGCACGCGCAGTTACGGTCTCGTCGCCGATCTTGCCGTTTTGTGCTATATCAAAGGCATACTTCCGATCGATCCGTGATCATATATCCGTGTTCCGACACATATTTCCGCGTCGCAACATATAATCGTATCAGATACGGGAAATATTTGAAAATCGCGGAAATCATTGTGCGGCACAATCAACAATTATCGCTGCGAAATCCATGCCAAATATATGCATAATATACGATTTTGCATCAATTTTTATTTTGTTTGTATTAAGACTTTCTTTTTTTGCGCCGTTCTGTTATAATAAAATGGTTATGTTTCGATCGATGTTTCTCGACCGAACGTACATATCACTATTGAAATTACCGCGCAAACTATTTTGCGTTTTATATACGTTCCCGTCAAGGAGGGAAATAATTATATGGAGAAGCTCGTCATAGAGGGCGGCATACCGTTGCAAGGCAGTGTCGATGTAAGCGCGATGAAGAACGCTGCCTTGCCGATAATATATGCAACTGTTCTGGTCGCGGGAAAGTGCAGACTTGAAAATTTACCGAACATAAGTGATGTTACGACATCGTTTGAAATACTGCGCGGAATGGGCGCAAAAGTCGAACACATTGGAAATTCTGTCGTCGAGATAGATACTACGGACCTTGTCGGTTCGACGTCGGATCCGAAGCTCGTGGGAACGATACGCGGCTCATATTATCTGCTAGGCACCGAGCTCGGCAGATTCGGCAAAGCACGTGTCGGATATCCGGGAGGATGCGATTTCGGCGGCAGACCGATGGACCTTCACATCAAGGGTTTTGAAGCGCTTGGCGGCGAGACCGTCGAGGACGAAGAGTTTATAACGATAAATGCGCCTCTCGGAGTGCGCGGGAACGGCATATATTTTGACGGCAATTCGGTCGGCGCAACTATAAATGTGATGCTCGCTGCAGTTCTCGCAAAGGGAATCACAACTATCGACAATGCGGCTAAAGAGCCGCATGTCGTCGACCTCGCCAACTTCCTCAACACATGCGGTGCACGCATAACGGGCGCGGGCACAGACATGATAAAGATACGTGGCGTCGAGAAGCTGCATGGTTGCACATACGCCATAATCCCCGATATGATCGAGGCGGGCACGTATATGGTCGCGGCTGCCGCGACGTGCGGGAGCATAAAAATAAATAATGTTATACCAAAACACCTCGAAGCGATCGCCGCCAAACTCGAGGAAGTCGGCGCTGAGGTCGAGATGCTCGACGACTCCGTTATCGTTATCGGACGCGGCAACTACAAACGCACAAACATAACGACACTGCCGTATCCGGGATTCCCGACAGACATGCATCCTCAGATGGCGCCTCTTCTCTCTATCGCGAACGGTCAAAGCCGTATTCGCGAGACGATTTGGCCGAAGCGTTTCCGTTACGTCGAAGAGTTGAAGCTGATGGGCGCAGACATAACAGTCAACGAAGACACGGCGACAGCCGTAATAAACGGTGTTGATGCTTTGAAACCCGCCAAGGTGAAAGCAGTCGATCTTCGTGCCGGTCTTGCCGTTCTTATCGCCGGACTTATGACCGAAGGAACGACAGAAATTTACGATATCAAGTACATAGAGCGCGGATATGAAAATATAGTATCAAAGCTGTCGGGACTAGGCGCGCGCATAAAAAAGGTCCCGATAGGGGACGAATAATCACAGAGAATTATAAAATTTATATAAAATCGGAGGACACAAAAATGAAAGTCACAAAGGACACGATAATCACCGACGTTCTCGAAATAGACCGCGAGACGGCAAGATTTTTCTTTGAGATCGGAATGCATTGCCTCGGCTGCCCCGCATCGGCAGGCGAGACGATAGCGCAGGCTTGCGCAGTCCATGCTACCGACGCGGATGCGCTCGTAGCAAAGATCAACGCATTCCTTGAAAGCAAGGGCGAGTAAGTTTCGGTTCGGGGGACGCTTTACAAAAAGCGTCCCCCGATACTTTATATGGCTATGAAAAAAAAGCTGTCTCTGCCGGGGAAAAGGCTTTCTGCGGCAGCGGGATTTATCAGGCGAGGCGCAGTATTTGCCGATATCGGCACGGACCATGCGCTACTACCGATATGGGCAGTCACAAACGGTATCGCCGTTCGCGCGGTCGCATCGGACGTAAACGAAGGACCGCTCAAACGTGCTCGTGAAAACGCTGCGCGTTACGGAGTCGGCGACCGCGTACAGTGCATACTTGCAAACGGCTTTGACGGGATGGAGTCGTACGGTATTACCGATGCCGCGATATGCGGCATGGGCGGCGAGCTTATCGCCGATATCGTCGAGCGAGCCGCGTTCATCAAAAGCAACAGTTTTCGTCTTATCGTACAGCCGATGACGATGCAGGATGCTGCGCGACGCGGATTGTGGCGCGCCGGATTTGCGATTATGGACGAGCTGACTGTATGCGAAGGAGACAAATTTTACACCGTCATATGCGCGGACTATTGCGGCATTGTTCGAGAAGTCGACGACTTCACGGCACTGTACGGCGATATAGCAACAAGAAGATTTGAATCCGACGATGTCCGCACAAACTATTTCAAGCATGAGATAGATAAGTTTGAACAAATAATACAAGGGAAGAGCAGCGCCAGTCTTGATGTTTCCGCAGAGCGGGAGATAATTAGACGGCTGACAGAGGTAATGTGATATGGCAATAACTGTGCGCGAGCTCGCGCAATATCTCGATGAAAAAATACCGCGTTCGCTCTCATGCGAATGGGACAACGACGGCGTTATGGTATGCGCCGACGACGGCGCTGATGCGGGACGAATACTGTTGACGCTCGACGTTACGCTCGACGCACTCGAATATGCATATGCCGACGGGTGCAGTTGTGTAATTTCGCATCATCCGCTCATATTCAAACCGCTGAGGTCGCTTACAAACGATACAGTGTCGTCGCGTGCCGCTGTATACGCACTGACGCACGGCATAACGGTCATGTCGTATCACACGCGTCTCGACGCGCTCGAACGCTACGGCGTGAACGATACGCTCTGCAACATCCTCGGCGTCGAAAACGCCGTTCCGTTCGGCCCCGACGGCGAGGTAATCGGACGTTTCGGCAATATCTCGACATTCAAACCTTTGTCCGATTTCTGTGCGGACGTCAAAGAAGCGCTCGGCTCGGGCGGGCTCGTCATCGTCGATGCGGGCAGGGAAGTAAGGAAAGTAGCTTTGATAGGCGGGGACGGGAAAGACTATCTGATCCCCGCGATAGAGGCGGGCGCCGACACGTTTCTCACCGGTCGCTGCGGATATAATCTTGACATCGACGCCGCGGGATATGGGATAAACGTAGTCGAGGCGGGCCATTACAACACGGAAGCGCCCGTGCTCACGTCGCTGCAAAAGCTGATATCTGAGGAGTTTGACGACATAGAGTTCGTATACTACAACAGCGACAAAACTAAGATAGTAATATAACGCCGGTTTATTTGCGATAGATCGTAAGTATGATATCGCTGTATTCGCCTTTATACGGCGTAGAAACGAAATCTTCGCCGTATTTTTTGCCGAATTCCATCATAAGTTCATCGGTTACAGCTTTGTGCAGTTCTTTCGGCACGTCGGTCTGATCGGAAAAACCGCGTCCCAAAAAACGTGACAGGAATCCGTCGGATATAGGTATTTCGTATCTTCCTCTGTGCCGGATCAGTTTTATTTCCTTTTTGCCGAATATTTTGGCACATGCTTCATCGCGGTCAAATTTCCAGCTATACTTTACGGGGGTTATACCGCGTATTCCAAGCCTATGCCAGTATTCACCGTATAGAGAGTTGACAATCTCAAAATATCGTGAATTATCTTGCGCCTCGGTATCTTGTCTGCCCGGCGCATCGTCAAGGCATACAAAAGCGCCGTCGCTTTTCATTACGCGATATATTTCGCAAAGCACCTTTTTCGGGTTTGAGATCAAATGCAGGACGCTGTTTGCAACGACTGTATCGACGCTTTCGTCTACCAGAGGTATTTCAAGCGCGTTCATTCGGCACACTGTCACATTTTTGAGTGATACGTCCAAATAACGCGCTCTGTCCAAAAGTATTGTGAGCATCCCGTTGGAAATATCACCCGCGATAATGCGCGTTCCGTTTTGCGCACACGGCACGGTGAGACAACCGTCGCCGCAGGCTAAATCAAAGAAAACACCATTGCCGGTAAGCGCGGAGATTTCTTTTGAAACTAATTCGTCGCGCTCCTCTATAACATATTTCCTGTTGCCAGAATATGTCTCTCCGATATTTTCATAACCTATGTACTTGTCGCCATCCCCGTCTTTTACCATGTCGGGCATATCGGTAAGCTGCCATATTCCGTCTTTGAACGGGACCGTATATCCGCAGGAGCATGCGGGTAAATTCATTGTTTTTTGACATTTTGGGCAAATAAACATTTTTGCACTCCGTTTTATGTACATGATTTTAATTCAATATACGCATTCGCTTCGACTCGGGATTTGAAGATAACGACATCTTTATTCTCTTTATACCGCTCTATGAGCGAGTAGATTTTCGGCAGAGTGTCGCGCGGAAAATCTTCTATCCATTGTCTGAACTCGGGGTCAAACTCATTCTCGACCCACGGCAGGTCATCGCGCTTTTGTCCGATGCGCGACATCGCGCCCGATATGCAGATGTCAAGAGGGAAATCAAGCAGAAACACCGTGTCACAGCATTTCAGACGAACCTCGATAGTGCGCGAGTAGTTGCCGTCTATTATCCATTCGTCGCGCGCCATTATCTCATACAGGCGCGCATCGAATTCATCGCGTGTTATGTTTGTCTTGTCGGGACGGTGCCAAATTAAGTCGAGATGATAGAGCGGAAGTCCGGTCACGTCGCGCAGCTTGCGCGCGAACGTGCTTTTACCCGCACCGGGACTTCCTATGATAATAACTTTTTTCATCGTTAAAAGAATATACGCGGCGCCCCGTTTTGCGGGACGCCGCAGTTTTAACTTTGATTTGAACTATGTCTTCACAGACTATGTCCTGTGCTTTTCCGCTTCTGCCTGCGCGATAGTGTCGCACCGCTCGTTATACTCGTGTCCGGCATGTCCGCGAGTCCACTCAAACGTGACGTTGTGCGTGTCGCACAAATCAATAAGCCTCTCCCACAGCTCGGGATTTAGAGCAGGCTTGCCGTCCGACTTTTTCCAACCGCGCTTTTGCCAACTCTTCGCCCATCCTTTGGTGATCCCGTTGACTACGTACTGCGAATCGGAAACGAGTGTTACATCGCACGGCTTTTTCAAAGCGCCGAGCGCCTCGATAACGGCCGTGAGCTCCATGCGGTTGTTTGTCGTCAACAATTCGCCGCCTGACAGCATCTTCTCGGCATCTCCGCATACGAGTATCGCGCACCAACCGCCGGGACCGGGATTTGATTTACAGGAACCGTCCGTGTATATGGAAACGTGCATTTATTATTTGAGCGAATTCTTGATGTCCTCGCACCAGTCTATGATGGCGCTGCGTTCTTCCATAGAGATTTTCGACGCAAAGATGCTGCCGGGTGCGACGAAGTACGTCTTATCCTCGAGCACGTTTGTGCCGGCAGTTTTTGCCGAGTCGATGAGCTGCTGCATTGGAGGCGTGACCTTCTTATCCTTGCTTTCAAATACAAAGACTACGTTAGCCGCTCTCGCTGCCGTGAGCTCGCCGATAAACAGGCGGACATTGTCCTCAACGCGTGCGCCGACGGAGACCACAAGTACTACGAGACGCTCACGGTCGCAGGAATATGCGGGCGGTATCGTGTCTGCGATAGCGTGCTGATCGTTCTGAGCTTCGCCGAGTGCGACGGCGTAGTTGACGACCTTCTTATTTTTTGACGAATAGAGTACGCGCATTTTCATGATATGATCCTCCGAATCATGTTATTAGAATCATTATAACATATATTTGCGAAAATTTGAACAGGTTTTGTAAAATTTGATAAAATTTTTTTGAGACGCAGACAAAAACGGCACGATCAAAAGTCGTGCCGTTTTGTTCCTATGTTTCATTTTGTCTTGTGAGATGCTTTGGCAATATCAACGATACGGTTAATAAGCGGGTCTACAATGAGGTTTAAGCAAAATTCAAACACAAAGTTCCATCCAACATAAAATAAGATGATATACAACCACGTATTGTTATAACCATTCTTGACTCCATCGCTTGCAATGGCATCAAAAAAGAACAGACGGCATCCGATAAGAAATACGCCCGTATTGACGATAGGACAAGTAATAGCAGCAAGTATCGACGCCAAAATGCGGTTGCGCTTCTCAAGCAGTCTGTAAACAAAACCTGAAGCAAAGCCGGCGGCAGCTCCTTTAATAAGTACGGTCAGTACAGTTCCGACGGCGTTAATTCCAAGAAAAGAAGTAACACTTGGATCGGATATCAGAACGACGACACCGAACATAAAACCGAGCCATGTACTTGCTCCAACGCCAAAAAGCGCCGCTCCGACAACCATCGTTACAAGTGCGAACGATGCAATCGAGAAATTGCCGAATCTGATGAAAGCGCTCATGTATTGCAATACAAAGATGAGCGCAGTCAAAAGTGCTGTTCCTACGAGCGCATATGTGCGCTCACGGTTTTTCGTGACAGTATTCATTTTTACCTCCGGGACTCAAACCCGTGCTGCCGCCCGAGAATACAACGGTGTGGCGCAGTTTGATTTATAATTACGGCCGTAGCCGGAATTATACAAAATATTTATTATTACCTTATATTGCGAAAGTAGAGGGAAGCGACGCCTTTTACGGTGAGCGCGTCGTCTATCATAAATTTGTTGCGGCAAAGGTCTGTTATGACCTTTGCGAATTCGCCAGTGGCAATAAGTCCGAGCTTTGTATCGGAGCCTTTCGGGATGGACATTTCGCGTATGTTGCGTACATAACCATCAAGCATAAGTGCGTTTCCGTAAATAAGACCTGAGCGGACAGATTCGTCCGTGTTGCGTCCGATCATAGGCAGTTTGCCGCCGCCGAGCGGAACCGAATCAAGAAGCTCCGCGTGCTCGTGTAGCGCGGACGCCGACACGAGCACGCGGAGTGTTATAACGGCTCCCGTGAACGTACACGATTCATCTACAAAAGTGATCGTGTTTGCAGTCCCGGCATCGAACACAACAAACGGAGGCTTGCAGATATCGAGTGCTGCGGCTGTATTTGCCACAATGTCAGAACCGAGACACGCCGGGTCGTATATGCCGATGCGAAAGCCCGTCTTGATCCCGGGTTTTATGATATATGGCACTGACTGTGACAGCATCGCGGCGGCTTCCGTGACGGCAGACGTCGCGCTCGGTACGACTGACGATATCGCGGCGCAGTCTATCGTCGGCATAGCGCCGAGACGAAGCGCTATTATCGAATGTATCAAAGACGCGTATTCGTCGGCGCTCGCGTTCTTACGAAGCGCAAATCGAGACAGTACCGCAGGCGCGTTGACAGCGTCGTTGTTGCCGCTGTCGAACAGTCCGAATGCGATGCTCGTATTGCCGATATCAAGCGCAAGCAGCATGAAGCGCCTCCTTTCGGTTCCTTGAATTATACAAAATTTGCATTTTGTATAATTTCCTATGCTTGGAACCAACTATGTCCCCGTTTGTATCCCCGTCGAATTTTTTATTATTATTATACAGCAAGGCGCGTCTGTTTGCAAGATTGTTCTTGTAAAAAAACGCGCCTTGTTCTGCGATGTCAATAGATATGACCCAATGAACCAAAAGAAGAAAACAATAGATATGGTGTTGCTCTTGGGAGGGGT
>CANQMJ010000114.1 GCA_947624945.1 uncultured Clostridia bacterium
CTGTAATGCCCACTGTGATACCCCTGACGCGATTCGGTTCGTTCGTATTTGCCCGCGCCTGTCAGTTCCTCCGCTTCTTTATCAAGCAACTCGTTCAGCGTTTCCTCCACGCTTTTGCGCACTAATTCTTTCAGTTCGCCCCACTACATCGACAGCTTCTTCATTAAGCTGTATAATTTTTTCGGACATGCTCCTTTACTCCTGTTACAATAAATTTGCCGGGTAGAGCGCGCCAACCGGGCGCGCTTTATTCGTTCACATTTCTAAGCTAAAATGGAAGGGCGAAATGGACTGACGTATTACTCCTTGGGCTACGACGCCCGCACGAAAGACGGTCAGCCATCCTTCCATTTCAGCGTTCGATTTCAGCAGGTAGAGCTGCTACAACGCTCGAGTCACAGATGAACCGCATGCGGTTCATCCACAGATCTGAATCGAAATGGGTAAAACGATGGACGCCAAATCGCAAATTCAAAAACAGGAGGGTGTTTATGAACGCAGTAGGAATTGACGTATCCAAGGGAAAGAGCATGGCAATCGTCATGCAGCCCCTCGGTGTTGTAGCAGCTGAATCCTTTGAAATCGCTCACACCGAAAGTGAACTTGGAAAACTGGCAAGGTTTCTGAAAAGCCTTCCGGGTGAGACCAAGGTCGTGATGGAGAGCACGGGACGATACAGCGAACCAATCGCGCGGTACCTTCACTGCCAAGGTATATTTGTTTCCGTCGTCAATGCAATGCTCATACACAACTACGGTGGAAACACTACGGTGAGAAAACAAGAAGGACGCCGCGAAAATCGCCGGCTGGGCTCTTGAACATTGGCTCGACTTGCGGGAATACATCCCGGAGGAGGACGTCCGACGGATGCTGAAGGTGTATAACCGTCAGTACGGCCAGTACATCAAGCTCAAGGTCATGCTTAAAAAAAACTCATCGCTTTGCTCGATCAGACCTTTCCCGGCGTAAACAGGCTGTTTACGTCCCCTCCGAGAAGATCCGACGGTCATGAAAAATGGGTAGATTTTGCTCTGAAATTCTGGCACTGCGAATGTATCTGCGGCGTTTCGGAAAAGAAGTTTACCGAGCGGTACGCCGCATGGTGCGCAAAAGCCGGGTATCATTTCAGCAGCGAAAAGGCGTCCGAGATTTACGCTGCCGCCAACGGAAACATCGGTCTTTTCCCCAAAAACGATGCTGCGAAAACGATCATTAACAACGCCATTATTCAATTGCTACGATTTGAAGAAAGTATTCGTGAACTTCAGGTCGAAATAGATCGGTTATCATCCCAGCTGCCGGAATACGAGGTCGTGCAAAGCCTTTATGGTGTGGGTCCCATATTCGGCGCTCAGCTCATGGCGGAGATAGGCGACATCAGCAAATTCAATTCAAAAAAGCGCTGGTCGGATTTGCCGGCATCGACCCGCCGCCGAATCAATCCGGCTCCGTTGACGTCAAATCGCGCAGCATTTCCAAACGCGGTTCAGCGGAATTGCGCAAGACGCTTTTTCAGATCTTGATTGTGATCCTTCAAAACAGTCCTGAATACGATCCCGTGTATCAATTTCATGACAAGAAACGTTCCGAGGGCAAGCCATACAAGGTTTACATGATCGCTGCTGCCAACAAATTCCTGCGGATTTATTATGCAAGGGTAAAGGAGTGTATTTGTTCACAGGAGTGCCTGTCTGCCTGATCCTTATCGGAAAATTACGAGCGTAGCGAGTGATTTTTCGATATGGATCTCCCCAAATATCTCCGACCGGCGCAAATTGTGAAATTTGCGGTGGTCTTTTCGCCGTACCTGTATGATGCTTTTAAAAATCTCGACTTTTTTTATTTTTGGGCTTGACTTTTGTTAGCAGGTCTTTCGAATGTTTGGTTGTGGTGACTTCATTCTACTGGAAGTGCGGAGACATGTCTATTTTTTGCTCTGTTATCTTTTGCAAAATATATTATACGTTTTCTACGCATCTCAGAAAGTCAATTATAACCGCAACAAAAATAGCAACAAAATCGAAACTGTTGCGATATTTACCGCAACAGTTTCGATTTTGTTTTGTTTTAGACGACAAATTTTATATGAATATAACCTTAGCAAACATACTTTCCTGCCATGCAGATTTAAAATAATCTTACAATAACTATTGATTATTGTGAGGTGCGGAGGAGGAATTTCATGGAACAAGAGTGGTTGACATGGATAGGATTGGCTATTGATTTAATTACAGCTATTGCCACACCAGTATCAATCATTGCTGTAATAAAACAGTATAAAAAAATGGTTTCTTGTGAAATCAAAATGGCTAACTCTTCGATAGTTATTCATATAGTTAATGAGTGTCCATACCCCATATTAATAACAGATTTACTTATAAATAAGTATTCTTTTCTGAACAATTACATCGGCTTGTCAGGGTATGAAGTCAGACAAATTCCTTACTCGTATGAGGCAATTAAGAGTATCATACAGGGACGCAAAAAAATAATTGTAGTAATAGAGTGCAAAAACAAAAGAATTAGGCGGAAAATATCAACCAATGAAATTAAGTTTTAAGTTTATAGATAGAGACGTCCAGCGTCGAGAACTGGCATCATATTTTGAAAAAAACACATTAAGCGAACAAGGCATGTGGCTTTCTGGTCCACACAATATAGGCAAGACAGCTTTAATAAACGAGGTAAAGAAAAAAGTTGGCGGAAAGTATATTCATGTTAATACAGATGAATATGGTTACAGTTACTTAGAATATTTCATAGCTCATATTTCAGATAGCAAACAATTTGGTTCCACTAGTTTCTTAAACTGCCTTTCAAATAGAAGACCATCTGTTGACTCGCTATTAATCCAAAAATATGAAAGCTATCATAATTTGCATACTGAAAAAAGGCTTGAACTGTCACATTTTTTGTATAATGAAGTATACTCTAAGAATATTCAGATGTTAAATGACGACATTAAAGCTTTCTGTTTAGAAAATGGTATACGCGGGATTATTTTGGACGATTTTCAAAATTGCGATTCACAATCTTTAAGCGTCATTCAACTTTTTATAGCATATTTTATTGATAATCATATTCCACTGTGCTTTATAACGGATAGTGATAATAAATTGAATAACACATTATCACAATTTTTGTTTGAAAATCTAGATATAAAAGATTTGCATATAGATTCCTTCGAAGATATATTTTTTTATGAAGAATTCATCAATTCATGTACCAGTATTCCAAATAACTTGTTTACAAACAAACAGCTTAATAGGATTTATGATATAACTAACGGTAATCCAGGCGAATTAAAGCAATTTATTAATAACTTGCGTCTAAAAGGCGCATTTGATCAAATCAACTTGAAAAATGATAAATATATTGATTTACTAATATCAGAGGCTGAAAATTCTATATATGCTATACCTTCAAATAGCTATGCGAAAGATATTCTCATAATCTTATATATACATCAGATGCCAGTAAAACTGCAGGTATTATTAGCTTTAATTTGGAAAATTTATAACCCTTCAATCGATGCTACCACATTACTAACCGATAAGCTCATAAATTTAATAGATACTATGAAATTGGAAGGTATTCTGGTTATTAATGAGGATCAAGCAGTAAGTTTTTCAACCAAATCAATTAAGCAACATGTTTACGAATCTATTATCACTAACGACACAGCAAGATTTTTCTTCATCACTTATATGATTTTTGAATTAAATGAAAAACAGTGGTTTATTGATAATGGGTATGAAAATATTAAAATTAAGCGAATTGTCGCTCTATGTAAATACATTCTTCAACTTCAAGGATTTGTGAAGTACAATTCTGATTTAGCACAACTTATGTTCTCTGATGGTTATTATAAAGAAGCGGTGTCTATTCTTGAGCGAATTAAAGATTATGTATCTCAATTAAAGTCAACCGAAATAATACAGCTTTCCAATAATTTATATAATATTGGTGAATATAAACTAGCGTTATGCTATATTAAAGCCGTCACACTTGAACATCTAAGTATGGAGGAAAAAATTGAGTATTATATAATTCAAGGTAAAATAAAATTTATATTACTTGATTCTAAATGTGCTATTGACTTCGAAAACGCACGGCTTATTAACAACACATTAAATAATATGAGTACTAGGATAGAAATAGAAAATTTGTTGTTTATGGCATATTCGGAGAATAAGCATACACTAAGCAAAGCTAAAGATGTATTTGCAACAGCAATTCAAACAAAAAGCGATTGTATTTCCTACGCCAAATTGTGTAGGAACGCACTTAATGTTTTGACTTATGATGATGCTCTCCCTATTATGTTGACTGGTTTGGCTATTGCAAAAAAGTGTGGGGAAAGTTTTGAGATAACGAAGAGTTTACACAATATCGCATTTATTAAACTAATGTACATTAATGATATTTCAAATCTAGACAGTCTCAAAAGTGAATTCATACACGCTTCTCAGTTTTTCCAACAAAATAATGCATCGCATGAATCTGCATATTCGCTCAACAATTATGCTGTAATTTTGATGTTACAAGGAAATTGGTATGATGCAAATAATTACCTCAGAAAAGCCCGAGTGCTAGCCAACTCTCGGTATGCGCTATATGTAATTAATTGTAATTTGCTACTTGTTAATTGTTTTCCTGAAAACATAGATCACTCTGAAATGCAAGAAATGCTACAGAAACAATACTACAAATTAATAACTGGCAATATTGTCGATAATAGAATTATGCGAAAACATCTAATAAATTTTGCTGTTATTTCTTTGAGATACAAAGATTATGAAACTGCAAAATTCTACTTGAATAAATGTAGGCCATTTCTATCCGAAAGTCCGTCTATTGCTCGGTTCAATTTATTATGTAATAAGGTTAACGAACCAATATGTACGAATAAATACGATATAGGAAAAGCAATTCAGTACTACAGAGACCTACCTTTTGAACCGTGGATACTCAGCTTTGGGCACGACTAAGGAATGCCTCAACATAATATCTAAGAAGTTGAGATTCAGTGGTATTATAAATTTGGCATATTGCACCAAGTTCAGAACTACCACTTAACACAGGATTGGAGTTAACTTCAATGAAAAAGATTTCTTCATCTTTAGTGATTCGAAAATCGATTCTTGCGATATCTCTCAGTCCGATAGATCTTTTTACTTCTGTTGTTACATGCATTATATTATTGATACAGTTCTGCGATAAAAATTTATTAGGATGGATATATCCTCTTTTTCTACTTTGTTTAACTTCTATATCCATAATTTCTTTGTCGAAATAGCATTTGTTTCCGCAACAAATTAATAATGGAAAGATAATTTGATCATCATTATTCCCTATAATCAAAGATGTAACTTCATATCCGCTAATATATTCCTCTACCAAAACAGAGTCAAAGCAACTTATATCAGGTGAATTATAATATAATATTACATCATCAGGTGTTGAAACTAAACTGCGTTGAGTAATGCCTATTGATGAACCTTCTGCATTAGGCTTTACAATAACAGGGTAGTTGAGTCTTTGTAATTTATCAATGTCAATTGAATTGTTATTATCTATTAGTACATCACTTGGCATATTAACAATCGAAGAATACGCAAGGATTTTTTTGCATGCAGATTTATTATTTGCCAATGCAATTGCAAACGGTTCTGACCCTGAATAGTTTGTTTCAAGAATTTCTAGAAGAATTGGTGCTTGAAGTCGTCTGTTTTTTTGATATAGTCCATCGCTAAGATTGATAAAATACTCATTCGGAAACGATTTTTTAAAACTGCACAACGATATCAGCTCGTTTATCCCGCCAAAATAGACACATGGGTAGCCAAGTCCCTGAATTGTGTTAGTTATAAAATTAATGCTAGTTTGACTAAAATGATCGTTATAACCATTCTGATCCTTTTCAGCAAAACTTTCTCTACAATTGCATACTATTTTCAGTTCGACACACATTTCCTCCTCCGCACCTCACAATAATCAATAGTTATTGTAAGACAATGTTCTAACTAATTATAACATTATTTGCTATAATGTTCAATATAAATTTAGTCGAAAAGGGGCATTTTTATGGAGAGCATTCTTTATCATGCAAACAATTTCCTGAATATCCTTCAAGGAACAAAAAACCTATCATCAAACACAATGTTGGCTTATCGGTCCGATATGAAGGACCTGACACATTTTATCGCCGAAAACGGTTGTGACGAGACAACGGTCTCAAAATATGCCATGTATTTGCAGAAAGACCGTCATCTGAAGGACACAACAATAGTCCGAAAGCTCATAGTTACAAAAATGTATCTTTCTTATCTTTTCAAGCAGGGTATCACAGAAAGCGACTATGGCAAAAGTCAATCGTTCAAGTACAAAAAGGAACGCCGCCTCCCCAAAGTGCTTGACAAATCGGATGTTTCCATTTTGCTCACATATGTTAGCAGCCAAAGCGCAAATGCAGAAACAAAGTACGATGTATGGCTGTCGACAAGCAATCTTGCCTTGATCGATTTATTGATAAGCACGGGAATACGAATCGGCGAAGCCGCGGCAATAACAGTTCAGGATATAAAAAGTTCAAACCGCACAATACTTATTCATGGTAAGGGAAGAAAACAAAGGATAATATACATCTCATGCCCGGAAACATGGATTAATATGACAAATTGGCTGAAAACGCGAGCTATATATCCGCTTGAGACAGATGCATTATTCGTAAACAGATACGGACGTAACCTTAGCATACATGGAATTGAGTATATTGACAATTCAATAAAAAGGACCTGCAATATCGACAAGCAGTCAACTCCGCATTATTTGAGGCACACATTTGCAACAAATTTGCTTTCAAACGGAGCGGATCTACGCTCCGTTCAGGAAATATTAGGACATAGCAGCGTCGCAGTTACGGAGATATATACGGAGGTAAGCCTAAATAGGCGCAAAGAAGTAATGGACAAGTTTAATTATAGAAATACGTTGACATGACACAGACATTTGAAAATAGAAAATCTCGTCAAAAAAGACCGCTTCGGCGGTCTTTTTTATATACTTCAAAAAGCCGAAAGGAGCAAAGAAAATGTTATTCACAGAAACAGCAGCTGACAGAATGTATGAACGCATGATGACGAGGATACCGAACTTCCGCTCGCGCGGCGGAGGGCAGCGCATCGGCGAGACCGATTTCGAAAACGCGAGGCTGATCATCTCAAATGCATCTGTCAAGATTGGAAAATCAACTTACAGAGAGAAGATCAAACTGACCGTGTGTGAAGAAAAGGCACGCCGGTCCGAGAAAAGAAAGGAAAACTTATTCGGGAAGAAGGGATACGAAATGGATTTCAAAAACAAAAGGCACAAGGAAATATTCGTCACGACGGCGGCGGGATTGGAGAAAAACAATTCTCTTCTCGCCGCCGTTTATCTTTTGACGGCAAACGGACGTCTGTGAGCGGATGCGGAGCCGTGCGTCAGTCGAGACAACATCGACTTCGACAGCATTAAGCGCGGAAAATATTCGATAGGTGCATACGCGCTCCTCTGCGCAGCAAAGGATTTGTTCCTCGGCACGGAAAGCATGAATATCGCGGACATGAGCGACAGGAGCGTCATCCCCGACGCTGTGTTCGGAATAATCTGCAACGTTATGATGATAAAAATAAACCTGCCGCCGAAAGGCGGCAAATTAGGTTTGCCGTCTTGAAGCATAATATATTCGGATCGATCGGAGGACTTATGAAAAACAAAATATACGGATATGTGAGAGTATCGTCACAGGATCAAAATGAGGATCGTCAGCTCATAGCGATGAACGATGCCGGAGTTGACAAAAGAAATGTCTATATCGATAAACAGTCGGGAAAGGATTTCAACCGACCTAATTATAAACGGCTGATGAAGAAGCTGTGTGAAGGCGATGTATTATATATTCTCAGTATCGACCGCCTTGGTCGCAACTATGAGGAAATACAAAATCAGTGGCGCATCATCACAAAGGAAAAGAAATGCGACGTTGTCGTGATCGACATGCCTCTGCTTGATACAAGGCGCGAAAAGAATCTTCTCGGTACATTCATCAGCGATATTGTTTTGCAGCTTCTTTCGTTTGT
>CANQMJ010000115.1 GCA_947624945.1 uncultured Clostridia bacterium
CGACGAACACACGGGAGCCTCTTTCGGGTTCGACAAGGGGGACTTTCTTGCGAGAAAGTCCCCCTTGTCAAAAACCGATTTGACGGTGTGAAAGACGTCACCACGTCAGGTAGTCAAAGGTAGCTGCCGATGGGAACAGGCTGCACGATGAACCGCGGTGAGCGGAGAAACCAGCTAAGGCGACGAGTGAGCGAGTATGCTTACAGCGTAGAGTGAATATTTCGTCCTACGCACAACGTACACACGCGTATTAAGGGACTCTTTCCAAGTCGGGAAAGAGCCCCTTAATAATCCCCGAAAGCGACACAGCGTGCCGTCGATGTTATCGAGTCTGCAGCAAAAAGGCTTTGGGGCGCAGACCGCGTTATCGCTTCGGCATAACAGCTTCCTCGCGGCATGTCGAGTGCGCCGTCGAGACGTCGTGTCTGCGTCGGACGCTGGACGCGTCGAGCAGCGCACGAGCACGGTGCGCGTAGGTGTGGCTGCGAAGCCTGACGGCTGTTGCCGTTATTTTGTCGGCGGATTAATAAAACAACGCACAAGGTTCCGACACAAAGTGAGCGGATTATTTTCCCTTATAGCTGTCTTTAAGACTTACTATGCGGTTATACGTGTTCGGCTTTTTCGTGTCGCGAATGAAATAGCCGAGGCGGACGAACTGATAGTGTACGCCGTCCGCGTCTTCCGCTATCGACGGCTCGAGCTTGCAGTTTTTATACGTTACCGCAGATGCGGGATTCAGGTACTTGTCGTACTCGTCGGACGGGACGTCGTTCATGTTAGGCTCGGTGAAGAGCTTGTCGTAGTATACGACGTCGGCGTCGTGAGCGTATTTCGCCGATACCCAGTGTATCGTTCCCTTTACTTTTCTGCCGTCGGCGGGCATGCCGCTGCCCGTCTCGATGTCGGCGGTGCAGTGGATCGCCGCGACGTCGCCGTTTTCGTCCGTGTCGACGCCGGCGTATTTGACGATGTACGCGCCCATCAGACGCACCTCGCCGTCGGGCTTGAGGCGGAAGAACTTGGGCGGCGGCGTGAGCGCAAAGTCGTCGCGCTCGATATAGACCTCGCGCGTGAACGGCACCTTGCGCGTCCCCGCTTCGGGGTCGGAAGGATTGTTCGGCAGCTCAAAATATTCGACTGCGTCCTCGGGTATGTTGTCGATTATGACCTTTATCGGGTCGACGACGGCGACGCGTCTCGGCGACGATGCGCCGAGGTCCTCGCGCACGCAGTGTTCGAGCAGCTCGACCTCCGCCATCGAATCGGTCTTTGCGACGCCGACGCGTCCGAGAAAATCCTTGACGGCCTCCGCCGTATATCCGCGTCTGCGCATGCCGCACAGTGTCGGCATACGCGGGTCGTCCCAGCCGTCGACGAGCTTATCCTCGACGAGGCGGCGCAGATACCGCTTCGACATGACCGTATACGTGAGGTTGAGGCGCGCGAACTCGATCTGACGCGGCATGACCTTCATATCCATATGCGGCGCGACGTGGTCGCGGACCCAGTCATAGAGCGGGCGGTGTATCTCGTATTCGAGCGAACAGAGCGAGTGCGTGATGCCCTCGATGCAGTCCTGTATCGGATGCGCGAGATCGTACATCGGGAAGATGCACCACTTCGTGCCCTGTCTGTGATGCTCGATGTAGCGGATGCGGTAGAGCACGGGGTCGCGCATATTGAAGTTGCCGGACGCAAGGTCGATCTTCGCGCGGAGCGTGTATTTTCCCTCCGGGAACTCGCCCTCCTTCATGCGGCGGAAGATGTCGAGGTTCTCCTCTATCGGTCTGTCGCGGTACGGCGATATCGCCGGATGCGAAAGGTCGCCGCGGTATTCGCTGAACTGCTCGGGCGACAGCTCGCACACGTATGCGTCGCCGGACTTTATAAGCTCGCACGCGAGGCGGTACGTCTCCTCAAAGTAGTCGGAGCCGTAGTAGAATCTGTCGTCCCAGTCGAAGCCGAGCCAGTGTATGTCCTCTTTGATCGCGTCGACGTACTCGGTGTCCTCCTTGGCTGGGTTAGTGTCGTCCATGCGGAGGTTGCACCTGCCGCCGTACTTTTCGGCGGTGCCGAAGTCTATCATCAGCGCCTTGCAGTGACCGATGTGAAGATATCCGTTCGGCTCGGGAGGAAAACGCGTGTGTATCTCGTCCGGGCGGTATTTGCCGGACGCTATCTCTCCGTCTATTATCTCGTGAATGAAGTTTGTGCTTTCAGCCATTGTCTTGTCTCCCGTATCAGAGTTTGTTTATCATGGCGCGCACGCGCGATAACGTGCGCTCCGCGCCGATTATGTGCATGACGGTATAGAGGTCGGGCGAGTTGAGTCTGCCCGTGACGGCGACGCGTATCATCATGCTGACATCGGCGACGCTGCCGCGGTACGCGTCCGCGTTCGCTTTGTATTCCTTCATGTCGGCGCAGTAGCCGAGCGGCGCGCATATCGCCTTTATCTTCTCGAACCACGCGCCCGCGTCGTCGTCCTCGTCGTATGTTTCGGCAAACGCCGAGAGCGCCGCTCTGACGTCGTGCAGGTCGGTGTTTTCGGGATAATCGTTTTCGACCTCGAAAGTCTCGTCGTAGAACGGCTTCATAAAGCTTTGCAGCTCGACCCATGTGCCGTAGTCGCGGCGCGGCTTCTTGCCGCCGCGTCCGATATTGATAATGGATTTAGCATAGTCTGCGCCCATAGTATCCACTACGGATGCAAAATCATACGCGTACTCCTTCGCCCACGCGTAAAACTGTTCGTATACATCTTCCGCCGTCATGCGCGAAACGACGTTTTTCGCGACGTCGTCGAGCTTATGCAGATCAAAGAGGCACCCGGACGCGCTCATCTTTTTGACGCTGAACGGAAAATCTGTGTAAGGCTTATCGGGATTCTGCGCGCGCCATTCCTCGAAGTTGGAGTTGAGCAGCGTCATCACGTACTCGGTCACGGCGAGCGGGCAGTAACCGAGTCTGCTGTAATCGTCGAGGTTCGCGCCCATGTCGCGCTTCGACAGCTTTTTCTTCGAGCCGCCCTCGTCAAGCCGCATTATCTGCGAGATGTGTATATACTTCGGCGGTTTCCACCCCATGTAGGAGAAAAGCTGCAAATGCTTCGGCAGGCTCGGCAGCCATTCCTCGCCGCGTATGACGTGCGTCGTGCGCATGAGGTGGTCGTCGACGACGTGGGCGAAGTGGTACGTCGGTATGCCGTCCGATTTGAGGAGCACGATGTCCTCGTCGTTCTCCGGCAGCTCGAGTGCGCCGCGCACAAGGTCGGTGACTTTGCGTTTGCGCGTGCCGTCGCCCTCCGCTATCGCGAACAGCGCGAATTTGTGACCTGCCGCGAGCTCTTGTTCGACCTGTTCTATTGTGAAATTGCGGCGCGCCAGCATCGCCTCGCGGCGAGCGCCCGCGTCAACCTCCCAGTCGACGCTTTTAAGCTCCGCTTTCTTGTCCGCTGTCTTTATCTCTTCGAGCTCCTCGTCGGTCGAGAAAACGGGGTAAGCCCTTCCCTCCTCGACAAGCCGCTTTGCGAATACGTGATATATCTCCGCGCGCTTCGACTGCGTGTACGGGCCGTAAGCGCCGACCTCGCCCGTCTCGGTCACGCCCTCGTCAAATTTTATGCCGTAATGCGCGAGCGTTTTAACGAGCGCCTCCGCCGCGCCCTTGACCTCGCGGCGCGAGTCCGTATCCTCGATGCGCAGATAACACACGCCTCCCGACTGATGCGCGAGGCGCTCGTCTACCGTCGTCGGGAACAGTCCGCCGAAGTGCACGTACCCTGTCGGGCTCGGCGCGAAACGCGTCACGGCGGCGCCCTCGGGCAGACCGCGCGGCGGATATTTCGCCTCTATTTCGTCCGCCGACGGGAGCGGCTGCGGAAACAGGAGCGATGCGAGATATTTATAGTCCATCGTAAGTCCTCTCAATATACATGAATATATCATAGTATACCACTAAGGCGGGCATTTTTCAAGCGATAAATCGTATGTAACTATTGAAAATGGTGTCGCGCCGTGGTACAATTTTATCGAAAATAAACTATGCGGAGGCATGACATGAACTATAAAGTCATCGCTCTGATCCTTTTTACTGCCGCGTTTTTGTACGATCTGTTCCTTCACATCGTCGAGTACGGCTCAAAGAACAATAAGATACCCGACAATGTGCGCGACATCTACGACGCGGAAACTTACGAGAAGTGGAAGGCGTACCACATCGAGACGTGCAGCGTCGTTATCGTCTACACTGTCGTGTCGTTCGTCATCTACTTTGCGCTCATCGCGTTCGACGTGTTCCCGCTGCTTGTGTTCTCCGACAACGCGTACGCGTCGGCGATAACGGTCATTTTGTTCGGTCTGACGCTCGACGCGGTCGTGGACGGCATCTTCAACTACATATATTCGATGAAGATAGACGAAAAGTACGGCTTCAACAAAATGACGCTCAAAACGTTCCTCCTCGACACGGTCAAATCGTATGTGATATCGACCGCGCTGATGATAGGGCTTCTGTCGCTGTTCATACTCATCTATGAGAGCCTCGGCGACCTTATAATCGTCGTTTTCTCGGCGATACTTTTCGCCGTGCTTCTTGCGATATCGTTTCTGTATCCGATATTTTCCAAAATATTCAACAAATTCACGCCGCTCGAGGACGGCGAGCTGCGCGAGCGTCTGACGGCGCTCCTCGAAAAGCACGGCTACCACGTCCGCGAGATACAGGTCATGGATGCATCGAAGCGCACGACGAAAGCAAACGCGTATTTCTCCGGCTTCGGCAAGATGAAAACTATCGTGCTTTACGACACGCTTATCGAGACGCTTACGACAGACGAGATCGTCGCCGTGTTCGCGCACGAGCTCGGTCACGGTCTGCACCGCGACGTGCTCAAGGGCAACATTCTGTCGCTATTACAGGTAATATTGATCGTTTTGATGGCGTGGCTGACAGTCAGGACGACATCGATATATCCCGATTTCGGATTCGAGGCAACAAATTACGCGCTCGCGCTCCTTCTTGTGATGCGGTTCGAGCTGCCCGTTATCTCGCCGCTCATCGGACTTGCATCAAGCGCACATTCACGGCGCGCCGAATACAGAGCCGACGAAAACGCCGTCCGCGAAGGATGCGGCGAGGCGCTCATCACGTCGCTCAAAAAGATGTCGCGCGACAGTCTGTCCGACCTGTCGCCGTCGAAGATAGAGGTCGCGCTCACGTATTCGCATCCGCCGCTTTCGGCGCGCATCGCGTCCATCGAGGCAAAGATGGCTGAAAAATGACGCTTTTGATGATGTGATCTTTTGTATGTCGTGCAGCCTTTTCGTTCGTATTTCCGAGCACACAAAAACGGCATGACTTCGGTCATGCCGTTTTTGTGCAAAGCATTATAAAACATACGCTATTTTACTATCCGCCCGTCAGCGATCACTATTTTCCGCGCACAGTACGACGCGACTTTATCGTCATGCGTCACGATCACAACGGTCTTCCCGCGCTTGTTGAGCTCGACGAATACCGACATTATATCCGCCGCTGTCGCGGAGTCGAGATTTCCCGTCGGCTCGTCCGCGAATATAACGGACGGATCGTTGACGAGTGCGCGCGCTATCGCGACTCTCTGCTGCTCGCCGCCTGACAGCTCGCCCGGAAAATGGTCGAGACGTTCCGTGATACCGAGCGTTTCGGCAATACCGTTAAGCGTGCCTTCATCGGGCTTTTTGCCGTTCAAAAGCGCTGGGACGGCTATATTCTCGCGCGATGTCAGCATCGGCAGCAAATTGAAGCTTTGGAAAATGTACCCGATATTATTGCGTCTGAACAGCGCCAGTTCTTCTTTATCTTTTGAGAATATATCGACACCGTCATATAAAACGACGCCGTCGGTCGGTCTTATCAGGCCTGCGCATATCTGAAGCACCGTACTTTTGCCGGCGCCCGACGCTCCCATTACGGTGATGAATTCTCCATTTTCTACTTTGAACGTCACCTCGTTTACGGCTCTTACGGTCCGCAGCCCCGACACATAATCTTTTCTTATCCGTTTGACCTCAAGCATTGCCATTTTTGTTTTCCCCCCTCATATTCGGTCGTAAACTTTTTTGAAATACTTTTTTGCGCTCGCCATGCATGCTGCGATATGCAATATCACGACAGTCAGTACTATCGCAGCTGTGACGATGTGGAGATAAAAAAGCCTGTTTATTATGTAAAAATACATACTCAAAGCGCAGCCGAAAAGCAGTCCGAGCGCTTCCATGAAAATGATCTGCCGCAGCGAATACCGTCGGAACGTCCTATATAGAGTAACTTCATCCGCGCCGAGGCAGGACAGTATCTTTATCATTTCGGAGCAGGCTTCAAGCTGACGCTTATTTGATATGAGAATTATCACGATGCTGAAAATAAAGCAGAAGACGATCAACATAAACTCGAGGCTGTACTGCGATATATACCCGATAATGTCCGACGTCGACTCCCCGTCATGTACCGCGGACGATATTAAAACGTCGAATATGCATGTGAAGAGTACGCAGACGACAATGACAGCCGCTATCAAAACAGTGCGAATTTTATACTTTGAAAAGACGCGTTTCTTTAAGACGCCGGAGAAAAAAACGTCGAAGCGCTCATTTGCGCGATAGTAAATATATCTTGTCCTGTCCCTATCGAACATGATCCCGGCGCCGTTATACGACGCGTCGATTGCGAGTATACGCTTGAGTATTACCGTGAATGTGATATAAACTGCGAGATAGCCTAAAAGAAGGGACGCGAGAAGCGATATGATATCGACCTTAAACACGGGGTAGATCGAGGTCGCAGCGCTCATATCGAAGAATTTGCATATCGCACAAAACAGATATGATATAAGGATGCCGAGCGGGACGCCGACGGCAGCGGATACGGCGTAAATTATGTTGCATTCTCCGAAAAGCAGTCGTTTCAGTTGACGTTCGTTTATGCCGACGGAATACAGCGTGCGTATGTCGTCCTCACGGCGGCTGATGTAATCGCCGTAGATCATCACCATCGCCGCGATGCCGAGTACGGACATTATGAGCTGGTATACAAGCACCTTGATGCGCCATGATAGCCAATAGCCGTCGTCCGTTATGCTTTCATGCGGGTCGACGCCGTGATAAACGCAGATGAACGGACGCTCATCATAAGACAGACTTTGATACGTTCCCGATAAAAAGTTATTGCGGAATATTTCCTCTATCATATCGTAAACATACCCCGCCCGACTCTCATCGGTTAGAGTGATATCGACGTTTCCGTCTTTGTATTCCGCACTGACATACGGGATAATGTCAAACAGCAACGCTTCGGCGTCTGTTATGTTGCACACACGCCAGTCGCATGTCCAGTCTTTAGTCAGTTCCGGTATCGCGACCGCTTCATCATAATTGCATAAGGAGCTTATCGTGATATTCGTGAAGCTGAACATTGTGAGCACGACCGTAAATATAACGGTTATGTTAAAATAGCTTTTCCCGTGTACGGGAAATCCTCTTCTGTACATCAATCCGTAAAACACTTTTTTTACCTGTGCTCCCTTTGAAATTGATACGGTATCGGGACAGACAGTCCCGTTTTCCCGTTCCGCATACTCAATGTAACAAATGACGCCGCGTCATATGCAAGAGGTTTACACAAAAAAATTTCGATTTTATAAAAAAGTCCGCCCACATGTGCGGCGCGACCGTTCGCCTGATGAATACAAAAAAAGCCACATCTTCTCAACCACCGGTTTAGTCGATATTTACCGAACGGTTTATTGACTGTATCGGCGGTTTCATATAAAATGTTGTCAGAAGGCCTTCGGAACATCGAAAATCGAAAGAGGTATAAGCATGGAAAGATCATTTTCGCAAAAAATAATCGAGCTTCGCCGCGCATCGGGACTGACGCAGGAACAGCTCGGTGAGAAGCTCGGCATTTCGGGACAGGCCGTCTCAAAATGGGAACGCGGAGTTTCACATAGTTAAGGATACCACCCCAACAACCCACGCTTACAGTCATAACAATAAAAGCTCCCGCAAGCATTTTATCTGCCTGCTCGCCAAGCTCCTCCAGGT
>CANQMJ010000116.1 GCA_947624945.1 uncultured Clostridia bacterium
ACCTCGGAGTCGGCGAAGGCTCCGAGCAGTGCGGATACCGCCCTGTTGTCATTATTCAAAACGATATCGGCAACAGATACAGTCCGACGCTGATCGTAGCGTCTATATCGAGCAAGATCGATTCTAAACCGAAAATGAGCCCTCACTGCTATATCGACCGCGAAGGCGGTCTTGTGCATCCGTCTGTCGTTCTGCTTGAGCAGATACGCACGGTAGATAAAAAACGTATAGGTCCGTATATAGGACATCTGAGCGCACGAAGTATGGAGAAAATAGATAATGCGCTCTCGGTGAGCGTCGACCTCGTGCCGAGAAGCGGCGACAGCATCGTTATGTCCCTTTGCAGTACGTGCGCGGCAAATTTCAGACGTGCGAACGCCTACGCGCTTCGCAGACTGTATGAAAAGCAGAACGAGTCGTCCGTATGTGCATACTGTGGCAAGCGCCTCGGCTTCTATTATGAGATATCAATGCTTATCGGCGGCAGATAAGTATAAATCAATGACATTGTCAATTATTTTTCGTGTGTAATACGGTTTTACGGACATATGACGACTAAGTTTGAAAAGGCGTAAAGCCGACGCTTACGGCGCTTTGCGTCGAACTGTGCAATAAAGTTGAAATTATTCATGTGATTTAATGCAATTATTTGTTATAATATCATTGATATTTACATGAATATCTGATATACTGTATGTGACTTCTGAAAGGGAGGGTCATTTATGTACCGAAAAATCACGGCTTTTTTAGAAGCATGGAAAGAAAACGAACACCGCAAGCCGCTGATTCTGCAGGGGGCAAGGCAGGTCGGCAAGACGTATTCCATTTTGGAGTTTGGGCGCACACACTATGAGAATGTAGCGTACTTCAACTTTGAAACAAATCCGAAGCTCGCAAAAACATTCGATGAAAATATCAACCCCGATTATCTGATCCCTATTCTGTCGCATATCGCAGGGCAAACCATCGTCAAAGAAAAAACGCTGATCGTCTTTGACGAGGTGCAGCTTTGCGAACGGGCGCTGACTTCACTCAAGTATTTTTGCGAGGACGCTCCCGATTATCACATCATCGTTGCGGGCAGTCTTTTAGGCGTTGCGGTAAACCGTGCAAAATTCTCTTTTCCCGTTGGCAAAGTCGATATGAAAACCCTTTACCCGATGGACATGGAGGAATTTATGCTTGCGCTGGGGGAGGACGCTCTGGTAGAGCAGATCAAAAAGTCATTCCTTACCGACACGCCGATTCCTTCCGCTTTGCACGATGCGGCGATGCAGCTTTATCGTCAGTACCTTGTGGTGGGCGGTATGCCGGAGTGTGTCATGCAGTTTGCCGGGACAAAGGACTATATCCTTGTGCGTCACACGCAGGACACCATTCTGTCAAGCTATCTAAATGATATGAGCAAGTACAACAACTTGAACGAGATCAAAAAAACGCGGCTTGCCTATGACAACATCACCGTGCAGCTTTCCAAAAAGAATACACGTTTTCAATATAAGCTGATCAAGAAAGGCGGACGGGCGTCCGAATTTGAAAACGCCATCGAATGGCTGAGGCTCTCCGGCATCGTGTCGCAGGTATTCAAGGTAGAACAAGTAAAAAAGCCTTTGGAAAACTACCGTGACATCGACGCTTTCAAGATCTATGTTTCCGATTTGGGACTTCTTGCCGCAAAAAAGGATTTAGCCGCGAACGATGTTCTCTACATGGTGGAGGAACTTAACGATTTTAAGGGCGGACTTACGGAGAACTATGTGAATGTGCAGCTCACAATAAACGGCTACCAAACATATTATTGGGAGTCCGAGCGCGGTGCAGAAATCGATTTTGTTATTCAGCGTGACGGAAAGCTCATTCCCATAGAGGTCAAGTCCGCCGACAACACAAGAGCCAAGAGCTTAAAGGTCTATATGGACACCTACAAGCCCGATTACGCCATCAAGCTCTCTGCAAAAAACTTTGGCTTTGATGATGGAAAGAAAACTGTTCCTCTTTACGCCGCATTTTGTATCTGAACAAATATAACGATTTGCAACGCTCACTGATACAGTGAGCGTTTTTCTTGTGAAAAATAAAAATTCTGAAACAAGAGTCTGTAAAAGCATTACGTATGACAATTATCGCCGGAAAATTCGCTCTTTTCCTTGACAAACTGCAATATCAGACAAGCATAGACTCATATATATTAAAAACGAGGGAGGTGTTAGCAGTTGCTGCATAGAGAATTCGTCTATACCGGCGCTCCTGTTCCGGATTTAGAAGGATCGGAATACGCAGCGTTTCTTTTGAACATTCAAAAGGGCGTCATTTTTTCTTTGGAGCGAAGAAAACTGTTGACGCCTTCACAGCGGGAACGGTGTATAGAAGAACTTGAAAAACATTTTGCTCAAAAGAAAGGAAGAAAGCGGCAGGTATAGCCGCCTTATATTTTCCAAAATAAAAATCGTGCTGATTTCAAATTCGCACATTTGACGGAAAAGGATCCCTTTTTTATAATGAAAATAACGGCGGCAAAAGTCGCCGGGAAAGGAGATTTTGAATGAACAAATACGAACTCTTAAATGAAGAACGAAAAATCGTCGACGTCAGAAAACGAGTTGCGGCATATTGCCGTGTCTCTACCGACAACGAGGATCAGGCAAACTCTTTTGAAAGTCAGCAGCGATATTTCAGGCAGTATATCGAACATAATCCCGACTGGGAGCTGTACGAAATATTTGCCGACGAGGGCATATCGGGGACAAATACCAAGAAACGCAAAGAGTTTAACCGTATGATCGCCTGCGCTAAAAACGGGGATTTTGATTTGATCATAACGAAAGAGATATCCCGTTTTGCAAGGAACACGCTCGACAGCATTTATTATACCCGTGACTTGAAAAAGCACGGCGTCGGCGTTATTTTTATGAATGACGGGATCAACACTCTTGACGGCGACGCGGAACTGCGTCTTGCCATTATGTCGTCCATCGCACAGGAAGAAAGCCGAAAAACATCGGAACGCGTGAAATGGGGACAGAAACGACAGATGGAGCAGGGCGTCGTTTTCGGCAGGGATATGCTCGGATACGATGTTCGCGGCGGTAAAATGTACGTCAATGAAGAAGGCGCGAAAGTCGTCCGCCTGATCTTCAATAAATTTGTCAATGAAGGTAAAGGCACTCATGTTATCGCCCGCGAGCTTCGTGAAGAAGGCATACTTCCTATGCATGTAAAGGAGTGGCAGAACACGGTCATTCTCCGCATTCTTCGAAACGAAAAATACTGTGGCGACCTTGTACAGAAAAAAACTTATACGCCCGACTTTCTATCCCACGAGAAAAAATACAATCGCGGGCAGGAGGAATTCGTCATTATCAAAAATCACCATGAGCCTATCATTTCCCGTGAGTTGTTCGATGAGGCGGGCAGAATTTTAGACGAGCGCTCTTTATCGCAGGAAGGAAAGGCGAAGCACTCAAATCGTTATCCTTTCTCGGGAAAGATCAAATGCGGTTGCTGCGGTCGGAGTTATGTTGCACGGTATAAGACGAGAAAGGACGGAAGCAAATATAAGGCATGGCGGTGTTATGAAGCGGCACGAAACGGCAGTCCTCATACGGACAAGGCCGGCAATCATGTCGGCTGCAAGGGATTGAGCATACGCGACGAGGATGCCGTTCACATCATGTCTCTCGTTACAAAGGATTTAAGTATAAACCGTCGTAAGATCACAGATGAACTGCTCTCCGTTATAAAATCGGTCGTTGCTGCCGACATGACGGGCACAGACACTCTGGCAGCAGAGGAAGAAATAAATGCCGTAAAGGAAAAACAAACGCGGCTGCTTGACCTCTATATGTCGGGTGATATAACAAAAGATGAATTTACCGCCGCGCGAACAAAATGCAGCAGCGAAATTGAAAAGCTCCAATCGCTCATAAACTGCGTTGATGAACAGAATGGGGCGGTGACACAGGACGAATTGATCAAGGAAATCGAAAAGACCGTTTCACATATCATCGACGGCGCGGAATGTGATGACGAATTTTACAGCCATATCCTTGACAAGATGGTCGTCAATGACCGTGACAACATCGACGTGTATCTGAACCTTTTGCCGATAAAACTGAGTTATGCAGTATCAAAAAGCATCAAAAACACGCAGGACGAGCAGCAAAAAAAAGCGTTTGCCCCTGAATATGCTCTGTCACAAATCGAGGATCATATCAGGGGCTCCTCTACCTATATCGGTCAGCACGCCCACAACTTCCTTGTACGGCATCGAGTATCGCTGCGACAGATACCGCTGCGACGCTGTAAGCTCGCCGTCCGGACCGCCGAACTGCGTGATTATCACCTGCGCGAGCTTCGGGTCCGGCTTCTTTATATTCACAGGAAACTGCAGCTTTTTCTCATATATCCACATACAAAGATCCTCCCGTCAGTTCCACGGCCAGCCGCCGTCTATCCAGCGCCAGCCGTCGCCGGCGGATGAAGCTTCGCTGTTTGCGGTCAGCGGGCCGCACGATGCTTCATATTCGGCGACAGCCTCGCGGTAAAGCTCGCTGTACTTTCTGTAATAATCGAGCGCGGGCTGACTTTTCGGGTGCGTATCGAGAAAAAGACGCGCCTCGTCGAGCACGAACCCGTACATCTGCACAGCGTACAAAAGATCGCCGCAGCTCTTGCCATTTGCATTTACGTTCGCCGTCATGATCTCTTACCTCCGCACGAGCATCCGGGATAAAAAGGCTTGTCAAGCTCCGCGAACATGGTGCCGCGCGAAAGCGCCTCGTCGGGCGCATATGCGTCGCGCCACTTCTGCCTCGGCGCGTATACCATCGCGAGCGGCAGCGCGTCGACGACGGATGGGTCGAAGCCGCGTCCCGCGGCCTTCTCACCTGCGTCCATCATGTCGCGCATAAACTCGGGCGATACGCGGTCAAGAGGCGTTCTGTTGTCGTTTTCACGTTCCAAAATATATACTCTCCGTGATCACTTTTTTTGCCGGGACGGTATTGCCCGTCCCGACAGCATTATATGCGCGCGCCGCATACGGCGTGACGCAGGACGACCTCGCGTAGAAGCTGTCGGTCATACGTCAGGCTGTGTCGAATCGGGAGCGGGGAGTTTCTGACGATCCGCGTTTACTTACAATAAAATAAAAATAACGGAGCCGTGGCAACTATACCCAGCTCCGTTATTATATACGTTTTTTCGTTCACTTCATCAGCTCGTCCGACAGACGCATTATCTCCGGCGCCAGCTTTTCCCGCTTGCGCTTTACCATGTGGTTGTAGATCGGATATGATGCGAGCACGCCCGCGATGCCGATTATGCCGACAATTATACCGACGATAAACAACTTATCTCCCCACACCATCGTGCAGCACATGCCGACGCCGAGTAAAAGCGCGCTGACGATGCCTATGATCATCGACGTGATCGAGGCTCCCCTCGTCGCTCCCGCGTCGACACGGCGAAGATGTTCGAGCGGCGTCTCCGACTTTGAAGGCGGCGCGTATTTGCTCCGTATGCTCCTTATCTCGTCCTGTTCCTTCGCCGAATATGTGTAGGTGAAGGTGTCCTTCTTTTCTTCCATGTTTTTTGCTCCTTTCGTTTTTCTGCCGTCATTATATCAGGCGACTGTTTATAAAATATTCAAGTTATGTTTGAGAATTGTTAATTTTCAGCTTTTTCAGCTCTTTATTCGCGCGTCTTATCATATACGATGCCATGATTATGACGACGGTGCATACACCGCCGCCGACGGCGGCGGTCATGCTCCTGCGGAAATCCGCGTCGTCGCCGCTTCCGAACTGTGCCAGCATCGCTGTCGTCAGCGACAGTATGGAGACGAGCGCGGCGACAAAGCTCACCGCCTTCGTCGCGGACAAGACGGGACTTTGACGGCGGCGCGTCTTGACGATGCCGACGGCGGCTGTTATGACGGCATAGAACGAATAAAACGCCATGGCGTATATGAGGACGCCGGGGTATCGGAATCCCCTGTTCTGATGCACCATGAATATCACGATTCCCGCGAGCGCCTGATTCATTATGAGCAGCAAAAAGCCGCACATCCGATATCGTCGCAGCTCGTCGATATCGTCGCCGCCCGGCTTGTGCCGCAGAAGAAACAGTCTCATCACGGCAAGCAACGCGTAGTAGACGGCGAGTGAAACGAACCACGCCGAGCGGTAGACGATGCCCGCCGACAGCTTCATGACGATATAGGCGAGGTTGACAGTCAGACCGAAATAAAGCGATACCCTGTTGCGGAAGTGAACGTCAGACGTATACTTTGCCCCGACAGCCGTCGAGCGCAGCTTTTGCACGGCGGCGCTTTCCGAAACTCTGCGCTTTATCGCCGACGCCGCACGCATAAAATGCGGGAAACCCGTGACAGTGACGACAAGCGCGTATGCGGACGCGAAATAAGATGCGTATTGCAGGGGTGGGTTTTGTATGTCGAATATCGCGACCGCGAGCACGAAGCCGTAGCCGAAAACAGCCGCGATCAACGTCGGTAGCAGCGGCAGAAAGAATATCATTTTAAGGAGTCTTTTGAATTTCTCCATCCGCCGCCCTCCTTATCTTCACGGTAAAAGTACTTCCTTTTCCCACTTCGCTCTCAACGGAAATATCTCCGCCGACGATATCGACCACCCGCTTGACCAGCGCAAGCCCAAGTCCGTTTCCCTGCGCGGCGTGGGAGGTGTCTCCCTGATAGAACTTTTCAAAGATATGTTTGCCGACCTCCGGCGAAATTCCGCAGCCGGTGTCTGATACCCGGACGGTGGCATAATCGCCGTCGGACTTCAGCGTCACAGACACAACACCGCCCAGCTCCGTAAACTTGAACGCGTTGGAAAACAGATTGTTCCATACGAGCGATAAGAGCTCATCGTCCGATTCTACGAATACTTCTTCCTCAATGTGCGTTTCAATGTCGATGCTCTTTTTCTCCCAAGTGTCCTCAAAATTCAAAAGACACTCGGCGAGCTGCTCACCGAGATCATACCGTTTCGCGGAGGGATATATCTGCTGATTTTCGAGTCTGTTCAATTTAAGAATATTCGTGATGAGGTCGGCGAGGCGGCGGGACTGCGCCGTTATCGCATTCGCGTACTCGATGCGCTGCTCGTCTGTGACATCCGCACCTTGCAGCATCGTGCCGTAATTGCAGATGACGGACAGCGGCGTTTTGAGTTCATGGGACACATTGGCGATAAAATCTGTCCGCAATGTCTCAACGCCTGAAAGCTCCTCCGCCATGCGGTTGAAGCAGTCGATGATCCTGTCAAAGCCCTCGCTGCCGACACCGCAGAGCGGATTTATACGAGCCGTAAAATCGCCGCGCGCTATCTTCTCCGCTCCGCTCACTATCCGCCGCACGGGACGCTCTACCATAAACATGCGCCTCACCGCGTCGATGACGGTGCATAACAGACTTAAAAAAATCACGTTCGCAAACGTCACTATCGCCGATGTGCGTATGTTGCTCTCTGTGAATTCTATCTCCATCGACCGCGACATCACGGTCAGGAACAGCATCATGCAGCATGTGATGACGAAAGACATCAAAAGGAAAAACGCCGTATAGCTTCGAAGTGACCGTAAAAAACGTCCGACTTTTGATCCCGATCTCACAGTATCACCGCCTTGTAGCCGAGACCGTGGACGGTCTTCAGTTCAAACTCGCCGCACGTCTCAAACTTCCCACGCAGCTTCGTCATGTAAACATCGACGGCGCGGGGAGCGGTATTTGTGTCTGCGTCCCAAAATTCGTCCATGAGCTGGGTACGCGTAAACGTCTTGCCGGGGTAGGACAAGAGCTTGTAAATGATATTGAACTCCCGTGTCGTCAGGGGGATCTCCTCACCGTCATAGACCGCCGTGCGCTCATCCATGTCCAGCCGCAG
>CANQMJ010000117.1 GCA_947624945.1 uncultured Clostridia bacterium
CGAGCAGATAGTTGAGGTTGTTTATAACGTTCATCACGGGGCCCATGATGCCGCCCCAGACGTTAGCCTTTATCGAGCACTTGCGGAAATCCTCACTCGTTTCGACAAACGCATCTATCGCCATGTCCTCTTTGCCGTACGCCATGACTGTCTTATGACCAGTCACCATCTCCTCGACCTGCGCGTTGAGGCTGCCGAGAAGCACCTGACGCTTGACGAAGTATTTGCGCATCAGCTTTGAAAGGAGCGCCGACAAAAGGAATGTTATCGGTATCGTGCATATCGCGATGATTATCATGACCGGCGCCTTGCGGCACGACCAGATTATCATAACGAGCGCGCCGATAAGCGTGAGCACGCTCGAGATGAGCGACGTTATCGACTGCGATATCGCGTTCGACACGTTGTCGACGTCGTTCGTCATGCGGCTCATAAGGTCGCCGTGCGGGTGCGTGTCCGTGTACCTTATAGGAAGATATTCGATATGGCGGAACAGGTCCGAACGCATCTTGTATACCGTCCACTGCGACAGCCGCGCCGAAACAAGCGTCTGCACGAGCGACAGGATACAGTTGAGCACATATATGACCGCCATGACGCCGAGCCACAGAATAACGCCGTCAAAGTCGACGAGTAGACGGACCGTGCCGTCCTCGAGCTCGCCGAGCGTCATGCAGTTGATGAGGTTCCCCTCGATGCGCGGCGTTATGAGCGTCGTCGCCGTCGTAAACAGCATTATCACGAGAAGTATCGCGATAAGTCCGCCGCCGCTCTTGCCTATGTAGCGGACAAGCTTCAGCATCGTGCCCTTTGTGTCCTTCGGCTTTTCGCGTATCATGCCGCCCCTGCCGCGCGGACCGCCGCCTCCGGGACCGGGACCGCGGCCGCGGTTCTGACTGTTCTGCGCTTCCCTCAGCTCGTCAAGACTCATTTCGCGTCTTTCCGCGTGATACAAATTCTTTTTACCCGTCTCGGACTTTTCCGCGCCGGGCTTTTTTTCATTGTCGTTCATCACGCCGCACCTCCGTCCGAATTCTTCATCTGCGAGCTGTAAATGTCACGATATGTGGGACTCGTGCGCAACAGCTCCTCATGCGGCGCGAACGCGACGACGGAGCCGTGGTCGAGCACCGCTATCCTGTCCGCGTTTTTGACCGACGCGATGCGCTGCGCTATCATTATGACCGTCGAACCTTTGAGCCCCTCGCGGAGAGCCTTTTGCAGCTTTGCCTCCGTCGTTAAGTCGAGCGCCGACGTGCTGTCGTCGAACACGAGTATTTCCGGGTGACGCACTATCGCGCGCGCTATCGAGACTCGCTGCTTCTGACCGCCGGAGAGGGACGTTCCCTTCTCGGCGACGTAAGCGCCGTAGCCGTCGTTGAACGACATTATGAAATCGTCTGCCTGCGCTATCTTCGCCGCCTCGACTACCTCGTCGTCGGTCGCCTCGTCGTTGCCCCAACGGATATTGTCCGCGATCGAGCCCGAGAACAGCTCCGCTTTCTGGAGCACATATCCGAACTTATGACGCAGCGCGTCGAGGTCGTATTCCTTTACGTTTCTGCCGTCGACCAAGACCTCGCCTTCGTCGGCGTCGTAGAAGCGCGGCAAAAGCTGCACGAGCGACGACTTGCCCGAACCCGTCGCGCCGATTATGGCGACAGTTTCGCCCTTGTTCACCTTGAGATTGATGTCGTGGAGTACATAGTCGCCGGACGCACCGGGATAGCGGAACGATACGTGGCGAAGCTCCACTGTCCCCGTCTCCGCCTCTCCGCCGGATTCGCTCTTTCCATTCTCCGCGTCGCCGCCGACTATGACGGGCGCAGACAAAAGCACCTCGCGCACACGGTCCGCCGACGCCTTGCCTCTCGCTATCTGCTGGAACATCATGCTGACCATCATTATCGACGAAAGTATGCGCGTTATGTACGACGCCGCCGTCATGACGCTTCCGACCTGGAACGATGCGAGCGTCACGTCTGCCGCCACCATCGCCGCCTCATTGACGAGCTGCGAGCCGAGATAGTATATCGCTATCGTCGCCGCGTACATTACAAGACTCATCACCGGCATCAGGTACGCCATTATCTTAAAAACTCTGTACGACGTATCGCGGAAGTCGGTGTTCGCGGCGTCGAAGCGCTCGATCTCGTGCTCCTCGCGCGTATACGCTTTCACGACGCGCGCGCCGCTCACGTTTTCCTGAACGACAGCGTTGACACGGTCGAGCTTCGTCTGGATTTTGGAAAACATCGGATTGACAACTTTGAGCATTACCACGACCGACGCCGCCAAAACGGGCAGTGCCGCAAGCACGACGTAGCCGAAGCGGACGTTGAGCGACAGCGTCATGACTATGCCTCCGATAAAGAACATGGGCGCGCGTACAAACATGCGCAGTATCATGTTCACCATATCCTGAAGCACTGTTATATCGTTCGTCAGACGCGTCACGAGCGATCCCGTCGTGAATTTGTCCGTCTGCTGCTCGGACAGATACATCACGCGGTGGAATATGTCGCACCGCAGATCGTGACCGAAGCCCTGCGATGCAACGCTCGCCGTCCACGCGCACGATATACCCATGAATCCGCCGCACGCGGCGACGAGCAGCATCAGCATACCGTAATGCAGTATGACGTCCTGGTTCCGCGCGAGAACGCCCTCGTTGACTATCTGTCCCATAAGCCGCGCCAAAAGCAGGTCGCAGAAGACCTCGCCGAGCATAAATATCGGCGATATTATTGACGGCAGCCAATACGGTTTGAGATATCCTTTAAGTGTCTTGTGTCTCAACTCGAATCACCATGCCCTATCTTTACTTTTCTGATTCGGCGAAAGCTCTTAAATTGTCGCGTATCTTTATGAGCGCCGAGGCAAGAGCCGCGCTTTCCTCCTCCGTCACTCCCTGCATCGCCGCCGCGTCTATCTCGCGTATGCGGTCGACGACCTTTTCGTTTATGCTGTTTCCGGCTTCCGTCAGATATACTCGCGTCGCTCTTCCGTCCTTTTCGTCGATGACGCGCGTGACGAGTCCTTCGCTCTCCATCTTCTGGAGCGCGACGCTTATCGTCGGAGGCTTGAGGTGCGTCATTTTCGCAAGGTCGAGCTGGCACATGCCGCCCTTATGACCGAGCGCGCGCAGTATCTGCCTGCTGCTGTTCTGCATGGACTGCGTCGGGACGTCCTTTTCCGTCATGCATCTCGTGATGCGCGTGATCTCCTGCAACAGCATCATCGGCGTGACCTCCGGCGTCGGACGGTCCTCTTCTTTTCTCATCGTACGGCGAATGAGCTCATTGTGCTCCTTGCCCGTATAGTTTGCTCTTCTCTCTGCCATTTTGTTTGTTCCTTTCGTCACTGTGGAATGTGAGATAATTCGTTCTCGAATTATCAATGAGTATATCATTGAATCCCACTTTTTTCAAGTACTAAACGCTTTATTCATAAATTGTTTACATTTTGCGATTTTGTGAACTGAATATGAACCGACGCAAAAGGTAAAATTACCCGCCTGCCTTTTTGTATTAACATACGCCGCTCGGGGCAATACTTTTATCGAAAGAAAAATATTTGAAAAACGGGGTGGGCGATGTATTACGGCAAGGTCGAGATATGCGGCGTGAACACGTCGAAGCTCAAAACGCTGACAGGGGACGAAAAGCGCGAGCTGTTACTTAAAATGAAGGAGGGCGACGAGAGTGCGCGGGACGAGCTTTTTTCGGGAAATCTTCGTCTTGTGCTGTCGATAATACAGCGGTTCTCGGGCAGACGCGAAAACATGGACGATCTGTTCCAGGTCGGCTGCATAGGACTTCTCAAAGCTATCGACAACTTCGACGTGACGAAAGAGGTCGAGCTGTCGACGTATGCTGTGCCGATGATAATCGGCGAGATACGGCGATATCTGCGCGACAACGCGATGATACGCGTGAGCCGTTCGCTGCGCGACCTCGCCTACAAAGCGCTCGGCGAAAAAGAACGTCTGACGCGCGAGCACGGACGCGAGCCGACGGTCGAGGAGATCGCGGACTCGCTCGGCGAAAAGGTCGAAGACGTGTCCGAGGCGCTCGAGGCTATCGTCGATCCTGTGTCGCTCTACGAGCCGCTTTATCAGGACGGCGGCGACTGCGTATACGTGATGGACCAGATATCGGACGAATCGGGCTCAGACGAGTCGTGGCTCGAGGATATAGCGCTGCGCGAGGCTCTGCGCAAGCTCGGCGACCGTGAGCGCGCCATAATCGAGGCGCGCTATTACAGAGGCAAGACGCAGATGGAGATAGCCGCCGAGATAGGCATATCGCAGGCGCAGGTGTCGCGTCTCGAAAAAGGCGCTCTCGACACGATAAGGAAATATATCTGACAAAAAATTACCTCTGTTTCAACCGCGCAAAATATTTTCATATCATAATGCGGCGCGCGTGCGGGAAGATTATAATTGCCGCCGCACACGCGGCGGTTTTACAAATCGGTGGCTTTTAAGGATATTCAATATATTATGCGGACTAATAATAAATGGCGCGCTGCGGCGGTGCGCGCCGTCTCGATACTGCTGACGGCGGCGGCTGCGCTGACGTTTGCCGCGGGCGTATCGGCGGCGGACATCGGCGGCGACGGACTTTGCGTCGGCGGCATGCCGTTCGGCGTCAGATTCAAAACGGAGGGACTGACCGTCGCCGGGCTCGGCGACGTCGAAACGAAGGACGGCGCAGTCTGTCCCGCCAAGGACGCGGGACTTTTGCCGCGCGACGTCATAATCACCGTCGACGGCAAAACTGTCGACGGCTCTGACGAGCTCGTCGACATCATATCGAAGAGCGGCGGCAAAGCTGTCGAGATCGTTTTCGAGCGCGGCGGCAAACGCATGACGGCGACACTGACTCCCGCGCCCGATAAAAACGGCATACCTCGCGCGGGGATGTGGGTGCGCGACAGCGCCGCCGGCATCGGCACAGTGACGTTTTACGATGAAAACAGCGGATTCTTCGCCGGGCTCGGTCACGGCATCTGCGATGCTGATACTGGCGAGCTCATACCGCTTTCGTCGGGACGAGTGACCGACGTCAGGATAATCGGCATCGAAAAGGGTGAAGCCGGCACGCCCGGTGAATTAAAGGGCTGCTTCGGCACAAACGACACAGGCAGCGTTGACAAGAACACCGAGACCGGCGTCTACGGCACATTCGAGACGATACCGCGCGGCGGCGAACACACCGAAATTGCATCACGAGGTGAGGTCAAGAGCGGCGACGTCGTGATTCGGTGCACTCTCGCCGACGGCGACACCCGCGATTATTCGGCAGTTATATCGGATATAAACCGTTCGTCGCGCGACAACAAGAGCTTCATCATCACCGTGACCGACGACGAGCTGATAGCGCGCACGGGCGGCATCGTGCAGGGCATGTCGGGCTCGCCGATACTGCAGGACGGCAAGCTGATAGGAGCCGTGACGCACGTCATGATAAACGACCCGACGCGCGGATTCGGTATATTCATCGAAAACATGATAGGCGGCGCATCATCTCACGGGGCTCGGTAACGGGCCCCTTTTCAATTCTGTATCATATATTTGCTTCGAACTTGTATCATATTTCGTAAAAACATAGAAAATGTAAAAAAAGGGGTAGTCAAAAGGAAAAATTTATGTTATAATAAACGCATGGATGTCAAAGCCGCCGCTGTGCGGCGGCGACACTCTAAGGAAACGTTTATTGAACATAAATTTCATAGGTTTAATATCGCCGCTGTGCGTCGATGTCAAATTGTGGTAGAAATTTATGTTATAATACAATGTGCGGTTATAATACCATATGCGGTGTTGTAACCTCATAAGCAGACGATTTCACACTATATTCACCATAAAACGGAGGAATCACATGAGCAAGAAGTATGTTTACCTTTTCAGCGAAGGAAATGCCGACATGCGCGAGCTTCTCGGCGGCAAGGGCGCTAACCTTGCGGAGATGACGCACATCGGACTTCCCGTGCCCCAGGGCTTCACGATCACGACGGAGGCGTGCACTCAGTATTATGAGGACGGACGCCGCATCAACGACGAGATCATGGACGAGATCATGCAGTACGTCGGAAAGATGGAGGAGATCAACGGCAAAAAATTCGGCGACCTCGAAAATCCGCTCCTCGTTTCCGTTCGTTCCGGCGCCCGTGCATCCATGCCCGGCATGATGGACACGATTCTCAACCTCGGTCTCAACGACGACGTCGTCGAGGCAATGATCAAGGGCAACCCCGACCCCAAGTTCGAGAGATTCGTCTACGACTCATACAGACGCTTCATCCAGATGTTCTCCGACGTCGTTATGGAAGTCGGCAAGAAGTACTTCGAGCAGCTCATCGACGAGATGAAGGAGAAGAAAGGCGTCAAGTACGACGTCGACCTCACCGCAGCAGACCTCAAGGAGCTCGCAGCCGAGTTCAAGGCCGAGTACAAGGAAAAGATCGGTCAGGACTTCCCCTCCGACCCGAAGGTACAGCTCTATGAAGCAATAAAGGCCGTGTTCCGCTCATGGGACAACCCCCGCGCAAACGTGTACAGACGTGACAACGATATCCCGTACAGCTGGGGCACCGCCGTCAACGTCATGCCGATGGTATTCGGCAACCTCAACGATAACTCCGGCACAGGCGTCGCGTTCACGCGTGACCCCGCTACCGGCGAGAAGAAGCTGATGGGCGAATTCCTCGTCAACGCACAGGGCGAGGACGTCGTCGCGGGCATCCGCACGCCTATGCCGATAACGCAGATGGCTGAGAAGTTCCCGGAGGCTTACGAGCAGTTCAAGAACGTCTGCAAGACGCTCGAGGACCACTACCGCGATATGCAGGACATGGAGTTCACCGTCGAAAACGGCAAGCTCTACATGCTCCAGACTCGTAACGGCAAGCGCACCGCTAAGGCGGCGCTCAAGATCGCGTGCGACCTCGTTGACGAGGGTATGCGCACCGAGCAGGAAGCCGTTCTCATGATAGACCCGCGCAACCTTGACACTCTGCTCCATCCGCAGTTCGACGCGGCTGCGCTCAAGGCAGCCGAACCGATAGCTAAGGCTCTCGCGGCTTCTCCCGGAGCAGCTGCCGGCAAGATCGTATTCTCCGCCGAGGACGCGAAGGCATGGAAGAAGCGCGGCGAGAAGGTCGTGCTCGTCCGTCTCGAAACGTCTCCCGAGGACATCGAAGGCATGAAGGCATCTCAGGGCATACTGACCGTTCGCGGCGGTATGACTTCACACGCGGCAGTCGTTGCGCGCGGCATGGGCACATGCTGTGTATCCGGATGCTCCGCCATCACGATGGATGAGGAAAACAAGCGCTTCACTCTCGCGGGCAAGGAATATCACGAGGGCGATACGATCTCCATCGACGGCTCCACCGGCTACATCTACGACGGCATTATCCCGACCGTCGACGCCTCCATCGTCGGCGAGTTCCAGCGCATCATGAACTGGGCGGACAAATATCGCCGCCTGAAGGTCCGCACGAACGCCGACACGCCTCGCGACGCGAAGAAAGCGCGCGAGCTCGGCGCCGAGGGCATCGGTCTCTGCCGTACCGAGCACATGTTCTTCGGCGAAGGCCGCATCGAGCCGTTCCGTGAGATGATATGCTCCGAAACAGTCGAAGAGCGCGAGCGCGCGCTTGAAAAGATACTTCCGATGCAGCAGGCAGACTTCGAGGCTCTCTACGAAGCGCTCGAGGGCACGCCGGTGTGCATCCGCTTCCTCGACCCGCCGCTGCACGAGTTCGTGCCGACAGAAGATGGATGAGGTCGTGGACAAGATCGTGGAAAGGAT
>CANQMJ010000118.1 GCA_947624945.1 uncultured Clostridia bacterium
CACGATTCAGCCGGTGGCGGAGATAGCGAAGCTCGCGCACGAGCACGCGCTCCATGTCGGGGAGCCTGTCGACGGCGTTTGACAGCGCCGTCGCAAGTCCCACGATTCCGGCAACGTTTTCGGTGCCGCTTCTCATCATGCGCTCCTGACCGCCGCCGTCGAGGTACTTGTATATCTTTATACCCTTTTTCATGTAGAGCGCGCCGACGCCCTTCGGCGCGTTCAGCTTATGTCCCGACATCGACAGCATGTCGACGCCGAGCTCTTTTACATTGACCGGTATCGCGCCGACGGCCTGCACCGCGTCCGTGAACATGAGCGCGCCGTGCTCGTGCGCGAGCTTCGCTATCTCCGCCACCGGCTGAATCGTGCCGATCTCGTTGTTGGCGAGCATTACGGCGACTATCGCGACGTCGTCCGTTATAGCCTTCGCCATCTCGTCCATGTCGACGACGCCGTTATTTTTCACCTTTACGTATGTGACCGTAAAGCCCTCGCGTTCGAGCGCTTCGCACGAACGGAGCACGGCGGGATGCTCGATCGCAGTCGTAATAACGCGGCTGCGTCCTTTCTTGTCGCGCATATAGCGCGCGCCGCCCTTGACGGCCCAGTTGTCGGCCTCTGTGCCGCATGAGGTGAAATAGACCTCGCTCGGAGCGCAGCCGAGCTTTTCGGCGACCGTCGCGCGCGCTTTGTCAAGACCACACCTCGCCTCTCGCCCTTTCGAGTACATGCTCGACGGGTTGCCCCAGAACTCGGTCAGGTACGGCGTCATCGCCTCCACGACTTCCTTTGACACCGGCGTCGTCGCCGCGTTGTCTGCGTAAACGAATCTGTTTTCCAAAAATGCCCTCCGTATATCCTCCGCAAAAAAATTCGTGTGAAATTTTTGTCAGCGGTTGAGTTTTAGTATATTCTGTGGTATCATTATTATACCACGTAAGTAATTTATATCAAGTACGCAGTTTTTTTTGACAAGGTATTATTTTTATGACCAACGACGAGATAATGAACATTGAAGAAACAGAATTCGGCTGCGGCGGCGAATGCGGCGAATGTGAGTCGTGCGGCAGGTCCTCCTGCCACTGCTCGGAGCTGTCGCCGTGTCCGCTCTCGGCAGTGCTCGACGTTATCGGCGGCAAATGGAAAATACCGATACTGTGCGCGCTGTCCGGGTCGGAGGCGACGCGGTACAACGAGCTCAAACGGCGTGTGCCGTTCATCACGAACACGATGCTGGCAAACTCGCTGCGCGAGCTCGAGGGCGACGGACTCGTCCTGCGCCGTCAGTACGCGGAAATGCCCGTGCGCGTCGAATACTCGCTGACGGAGACGGGACTCAGCCTTCTCCCGATTTTGCACGAAATGCAGCTTTGGGGACTGACGCATCTGCCGAACGCGGGCGGGGGAGCTGCAAATGAAGCGTGACGGAAGCATCGTCCGCATCGGTATCGACCTCGGCGGCAGCAACATCGCGGCGGGACTGCTCGACATTGACGGCGGACTCGCATACAAATGCAAGGTCAAAACGGACACCTCGTCCGAGTCCGCCGTATTGCGCGGGCTCGCGGACGTCGTTTTCGACGTTATGCACGCGTGCGGTCTTGACGCGGGCATCATCGACTCGATAGGAGTCGCATGTCCCGGCGCCGTCAACAGCGAACGCGGCATCGTCGAATACAGCGCGAATCTGCCGCTCTGCGGCGCCGACATAAGGACTGCTCTGTCGTCCGCCGTCTGCGTTGACGCGGACAAGGTCCGCATCGCCAACGACGCCGACGCCGCCGCGCTCGGCGAATATCGCGCGGGCGTCGGCAAAGGCACGGAAAATTTCATGCTCGTCACGCTCGGCACCGGCGTCGGCGCAGGGTGCATATGCGGCGGCAAAATGCTCTCGGGACGCGGTCACTCGGCGGGCGAGCTCGGTCACACCGTTATCGTTTACGGCGGCGAGCAGTGCGCGTGCGGACGGCGCGGCTGCGCTGAACAATACTGCTCCGCGTCCGCGCTGAAGCGTCAGACCAAGGCGAAGATCGAGGCGTGCGAACGCGACGGAATATTTACGTCGATGAAAAAGCTCGTCGCTGACAACGGCGGCAGAATATCGGCGCGTACCGCCTTCATCGCCGCCGCAGACAGCGATACTGCCGCGCGCGAGGTCGTGGACGCGTACATATCGTATCTTTCGTGCATGCTGACGAACTTCATAAACATATTTGCGCCGGAGGTGCTCGCGATAGGAGGCGGCGTGTCCGGCGAGGGCGAGCGTCTGCTCGCACCGCTGCGCGAGCGCGTATACGGCGAGATGTACGACCGCAAGCGTCCGCGCGAGCTTTACACGCGCATCGAATGCGCCGCGCTCGGCAACGACGCCGGCATCGTCGGCGCCGCGATGATATAAAAATATCGCGCAATTAAAACATAATGGTATACAAATATAATGAAAAAGTGTCCGTAAAAGCGCTCGCCGATCTGCGCGAGTCCGTTGGCTGGAGCAGAATGGAAAAGGAATACGGAAGCCCTTCGATATCGTCGTATTATCATATCGCGGTTTATGAAGATGAAAAACTTATCGGATATATCGACAGCGTATCAAACGGCGTGACGGACGCTTATATTCAGGACTTGACGGTCCGTCCAGATCATCAGGGAAAAGGTATCGGCACGGAGCTGATGAATAAAATGATCCGATATCTGAAAGAAAAGCATATATGTATGATCTCGGTCATTTATGAAGAAGGTCTCGAACCGTTTTATGAGCGATTCGGGTTTTATCATATGATGTGCGGACAAATGGAAACGTATTAAGGAATGGCGCACGGCATGTCGTTCAACGTCCGTTCTTCCGCACATAGAAAAAAACACAACAGAAAAAGGACGGCGCACGCCGTCCTTTTTTCATATCTCGAGCGGACGATACTCGTCGAGCCCGAGCGTGTGGTATTCTTTCCTGTATATGTCGAGATAGTAGTCGGGATCGCTCTCCCATTTGGTGCTGCCTATCCACGCGTGAGTGATGATGTAGTACGCGCGGTCGATACAGCGTCCGCATTCGTCGGGGCGACCGAGCTTATGATGGCACGCGGCTATTCTGAGATAAAAGGTCCAGTGATTAGACTGCGTTCCGCCGATCGGGTACGCGTCATAAGAGATATCGTCCGTCTCCATGAACCGCTCGATCACGTCGATCGCCTCGGTATAGGAACGGATCGCGCTTTCGTAGTCGCCGATCTCGTAATAGCCCTCTCCCTCACGCGCACACGCTACAAACAGTTCCTGTTCCTCCATCACCTTCCATTCTTTTGCCTCCGCGAGGCGGTCATCGCCGCGGAGACAGTCTGATGTAACGCGCATTTTGTCCCTGAGCATATAAGGATACATATACGGCAGCGAGTTTATCAGCTCCTTCGCGTCGTCGTATCGGTCCTGACGGAGGTATATCTCGGCGAGCGTTTCCTTTGCGCGGCAGAGGGAAAACACGTCCGACGCCTCGGCGATGATCTGTCCCGCCAGCTTAGCCGCTTTCGTGAGATATTTTTCCTTTTTGTCTTCCTTCGCGTTCGTGATATAGAGGTCGAGCAGATCGGCTTTAAGGCTGTCGGACGTTGGGTATTTTTCTATCGCAGATAGGAACATCTGCTCGCACTTGTCCGGGTCGTTCCAGAAATATCTGCCCGCCTCGATGCGCAGTTTTTCTATATTTTCCTCGCGCTTTTCGATGTCGAAGCCGAAGATGGTGTCGATGCTGACGCCGAAAAGGTTCGCCATCATCGGTATGAGATTTATGTCCGGGAAGCCGGTGTCGAGCTCCCATTTTGATACCGCCTGCGGCGATACCGCAAGTTTTTCGCCGAGCTGCTCCTGCGTCATTCCCGCCGCGAGTCTCAGCTCGCGTATCTGATTTCCGAGTTTCATAGTTTTTTCTCCTTAGATGTGATTTATTCTCTTGCAGCTGCAATTATATTTTATCACACCGCGCGGGAATATCAAGCATCGCGTTTTTGAGTTTTTGCAACTTAAAGTTGAGACGTAAATGCAAAGTTGTAAAAAGGACGGCGAGCAGATGATGCGCCGTCCTTTTTTCAACTGTTTTACGCCTGTCGGCTGTCATGAGCTTGTCTATCCTCACTTTGCGGCGTTTTCAAAAATATTGCCGTCTTTTACGGTGAGAACACGGTTAAATGTACTCAAAAATTCCGGGGAGTATTCATGGATCGCCGCGATCAAAATACCGCATTTCATATCCGCGATCTTTTTTTCGACAAAGCGCCTCGTCTCAGCATCAAGACCCGTTGTGGGCTCGTCCAGGATCAAAACATCTGCGCCTCTCACAAGCACGCGTCCCAAGTTCAGCCGCCGCTCTTCGCCGCCCGACATTCCCGTTTCCTCCGTGCCGATACGCGTGTCGAGTTGATCTTTTTGACCACTGTACCACTGACCGAGTCCTACGTCGGATAAAATTTTCGTGAGCTTTTCCCGGTCATCATATCTGTCGTCAAACATCGTCAAATTGTCTCTGATCGTCGCATCAAAAACAAACGAGCTCTGCTCCAAAAGCGAGACGTTCTTTCTGAAATCCCGATAAGAGTACGACCGAACCGGCAGTCCGTTTAACAAATATGCGCCGTCCCCGTTCGTCAGAGCGGCGAGATACCTTATCAACGTGGATTTTCCCGAACCGCTTTCGCCGACCACCGCGATACGGTCGCCTTTCCGAAATGTCAACGCCACATCGCGCAGTACGGTTTTTTCCTTTGTTCGGACGGAAACGTCCCGCAACGTCATTTCTTCCACACCGTCAAGTCCGTTTTCGCCCCAAAAGCTCTCCTCTGTCGCGGTGTTTTCTAAGAACGCCGTAATTTTATCGCATACCGCGGACGCCGCGACTACCGAGGCATACCGTTCGCTTATGATTTGTATCGGGCCCGCGACAAGCGTCATAAGCTGCGAGAATATAACGAGCTCCGGCAGCGTTATATACTTTTTTGCGACAAAGAAAATGCCCACGACCCACGTGCATAAAAACACCAGATTTCCGGCTCCGAACGCTCCCGCGTAAAGGAACGCCCTCATCTTGGCGGACCGATTTTTCTTTTTGAAAAGCTGTTCGTTCTCGCTGTCGTATCTTCGGTTGATACCGGGAAAGCTGTCGAATACCCTCAAAAAAGAATATCCGTCGAGTATCTGCGTGACAGCATGCAAATATGTCTTTTTTGCTTCCTGCTCCTCCGTTTTCGCTTTTTGCAGCGGTTTTTCCGACAGCTTCGGGAACATGACAGGGATCACGCTGATGAAAAGCATTATGACGGTCATTATCGGCTGTATCCTTACGGCGGAAAATATCGCGGCGCCGAAGCAGCATATTTGAAAATAAACGGCGCCGAGCGAGCCGAAATAATCCTCTTCTACCGTGGGGATATCGTTATCTATGAGCGACAAACAGTAGCTGTCCTCGTTCTGCCGTTTTTCTTCAACAGACAGCGATTCTATGCGTCTGATAACGTCCGCGCGCAGCGACTTGCCGATCTTATGTATCGCAAAATCCCTTGTATAATCCATAAGGAAATTCAAAAATGTGTCGAGAATGATATACAGCAGCGTGACGATCGCCAATGTCGGCAATTTTATTCGGACGCCGCCCATAGCGGCATCCGTGAACGCGCCAAGCAAATACGCCAAAAGAACCGATGAAACGGCGGCGAGTAAATTAGATATCACGAAACCGAGTACGGCGCTGCCGTTTTTCCTTACATATCGCCACATATTATTTTCCCCCGTCTTTGATTTTATTGATGAAGAACACCGCGGCAAATCGTTCGGTGTGACTATATTTTATCAAACCGCGTGGGAATATCAATCATCGCGTTTTTGAGTTTTTGCAACGTAAAGTTGAGACGTAAATGCGCGGCTGCGGCGGCACGGGGAGTTGATTTATTCACGTTCGGGTGGTACAATGTTAAACGTCGAGCATGCGGACGCTTGATAAACAGGAGTTTTCGACAAGGAGAGAGCAAACGTGAAAATAGAAATATACCCGTTAGATAAAATAGTGATCGACGGCGTTCCCGTCTATTTGGGAATGAAACAGTCCGACGTCGAGGCAGCGATCGGCAAGGGGCAGCTTGCGGGGAAACGGTATTATTACTATAACAGCGATATGGCGATAGATTACGATGCGGACAAAAATGTCGAATTCATTGAGTTTTTGGGAGGCGTCGACGGCTTTTTGCGTCCGGTCATATACGGTGTTTCCGCGTTTGATGCTCATGCGGACGAGTTGACCGAGCTGCTGCGGCAAAAAAGCGGCGGTGAAGTAAACGATACGGAGAGGGGACATTCGCTTGAATTTCCGAGTATCGGCGTAGGCGTATATCGGGAAATACTGCCGTCCGATGTGGCGGAAACTATAGAGGAAATGAAGGCCGATGGCATCTCCGTCGAAAATAACGAAGACATCGCCAAGGATATTCGAAGAGCCGACCATTTGTCGACTATCGGGATAGGCATCGCCGATTACTACCGATAAACCTTTCATCTTTCAGCGGAGTTTTCGGAACGCGGTAAACCGTTTATTTCACATAAAAAAAGGACGGCGAACGCCGTCCTTTTCTATACCGTTTTTACTGCACACTTTATTTCCGCTTGCGGCGTACGACATATGCGCACGCGAGCGCGCACGCTGCCGCGGCAAGCGATGCTGCCGGAGTCGACGCAGATCCGCATCCCTTGGAGGACGCCGCCTGCGGCGCTGTTTCAGCCTGCGGCGATGTGGTGACAGGCTCCGTCACGACCGGCTCGGTCACTACGGGTTCCTCCGTCACCGGTTCCGTTTCGACGGGCGGCACGTAGTCGATCTCGTGCGGCTCGAGGTAGTAGTCGCGGGAGCGCGTCTTCTGCGTCGTGTTGAGTAAGAACCACGTCGGCGCGTCCTCGACGGGCGCCAGCATAAGCGGCGCGCCGTCCTTCGCGAGGCTGTCATGCGCGAGCGCGGTGCCGTACTTGACGTTTATGAGATGTCCCGCGTACGGATTCGCCGATGTGGGAACTGTGACGAAGCGCCACTTCTGCGCGTCGTCTGACGTCTTGAGGCGCTGTCCGACCGTTACCGTGTTCTCGTCCTTCACCGTCAGCGCCGCGCTGCCGTCCATCGACGACAGACATATCGTGCCGTCGTCGTTGCGCGTCACGCGCCACGGACCGTTTATCATCGATGCGGCGTCACCGTCGGTGCCGTACGGCGTCCACAGGCACAGGTCGTTCTGCGGCTTCGACGAGTCGGCGGCGTATCTGTCGACCTGCCATATCGAGCCGCGCGCGGACGTTTCAAGTCTGAACACGTCCGTTCTGAGGCTGTCCTCTCTGCACGCCGCGCGGTTATATACGGGCGGGTCTATCTTGCCGCCGTGATAGTTGTCCGGCGACGGCTCGTCCCACGGCGACGGCAGCGTCATGTCGGCGGGAAGTATCGTCTTGAAGAAGTCGTACGTCATCGGGTCGTACTCCTCCATCTCGGCGCGCGTGTTGATGGGGCAGCGCGTGCCGTCGTTCCAGCTCGACACGTCGTCCATGTTGTTGAACCATATCGCGCACATAGTGGCGAAGAACTCGTCCGAATTCGATATCGCGTACGTGTTCGGCCACAGTCCCGCCTCGAGCGCGATGCTCGAAAACG
>CANQMJ010000119.1 GCA_947624945.1 uncultured Clostridia bacterium
CTCAACATAGCGTTCATGTATATCTTGGCGGCGATAGTATTGTCGATAACGCGGCGCACGTCGTTTGCGGTGCTCGTGCCGTGCCTGTACGCGCTGATCGCGGGACTGGCTGAGCACTATGTCATACTGTTCCGCTCGGTGCCGCTGTTCCCGTGGGATCTCGCGAGCATAGGCGTTGCCGCGACTGTCGTCGGCAATTATGAGTTTGTCGTTACGAGCTCGCTCGCGACGATGGTGACGGCGCTGTGCTTTATTATGTTCCTCTGCTTTTTCATGCCGACGACGGTCGTGTCGCTGAAAAAGGTTTATTTGCGGATAGTGTCGTGCGCGGCGTCGTTTGCGCTCATGTTCGGGTATGTGTCGTACATGAACACCGACCGCATTGTCGATGATTTCGGGCTTTATCCGTATCTGTTCACGCCGCTGACGGTGTATTACCGCAACGGGTTCACGGTGGCGTTCCTCACGAATCTGCGGTACGCGAGAGTAGACAAGCCGTCGGGATATTCGCGCGACGCGGTCGAGGCGATTGCGAGTGAGGAATATACGCCGTCGGGCAAGCATTACAGCGACGTCAAAAATCCCAACATCATCGTTATCATGGACGAGGCGTTTTCGGACCTTAAGGCGCTCGGTGAGTTTGAGACGAATCAGGACTACATGCCGTTCATACATTCGCTGTCGGAGGACACGATAAAGGGGACGATGCACGTCTCGGTGCTCGGAGGAAACACGCCCAACACAGAATTCGAGTTTTTGACGGGACTGTCGATGGCGTTTTTGCCGCCAGGGAGCATACCGTATCAGCAGTACATAAAATCGGAGCTGCCGTCGCTCGCCTCGCAGCTGGCGGGGGTGGGATACCACACGCTCGCGATACATCCTTATGTTTCGACCGGGTGGGACAGAAACACCGTTTACCCGCATCTCGGCTTTGACGAGATGATGTTCCAGCGCGACCTGCGCGGCATGTCGGTCATACGCAGCTACATCTCGGACGCGTCCGTGTTCCGCTACATGGCGCAGCGTCTCGAATCGAAGGAGACGGACGATCCGATGTTCATATTCAACGTTACGATGCAGAATCATGGCGCGTATACGACGCAGTACGACAATTTCAACGACAGGGAAGTCACTGTCAACGGACTCGAGGGTGAACAGCAGATATCGCAGTATCTGTCGCTCATAAAAAAGACAGACGCGGCGCTGATGGTGCTGTGTTCCGAGCTTGAGGACTTTGACGAGCCGACGATAGTGATGTTCTTCGGCGACCATCAGCCCGGCACGTGGGTGTCGTCGGCGATGAGGAACAAGTACGGCATATACCTCGACGATTCGATCATAAACCAGCACGAACAGTACTACGAGGTGCCGTTCCTATTGTGGGCGAACTACGACATCGAAAATGAGGGCAACGTAGGCGACATAAGCGTCAACTATTTGTCGACGCTGCTTTGCGAGGTGGCGAACATCGAGCTTACCGACGCGCAGAAATTCTTGTCGTCGCTGCATGAGACGTACCCGTCCGTGTCCGCCAACTCGTTCATGGACAAATACGGTTTCCTTTATCCGATATCGGACGCTGAGGATGAGGAGCTTTTGAAAAAATACTCGATACTCCAGTACAACTGTCTGTTCGACGGCAACACGTCGGGAATGTTTGAATAGCGGATCCGGCACAGTGATAAACCGGCGCGCATTTATATGCGCGCCGGCTGCATAAAAATCGGGGGCACTTTCCGAAAGAAAATGCCCTCGCTTTTATTTTATGTCTACGTTTACTCTTTTTCCGTCAGAATTTGCAACTGCCTTCATCACCGAACGGATCGCGTGCGCGATCTTTCCGTGACGTCCGATCACCATGCCCATATCGGATTCGGCGACATGGAGGGTGAGCGTTACGGCGGCGCCGTTTTCGTCCTCGTCGACGGCGACCTCGTCGGGATGCTCGACTATCGACTTGGCAATTACTGACAGAACCTCTTTCAGGTCGACCATTTTATACCGATCTATCCGTCCCGCGTGCGGGAGGATATTCCTTTCCTATGAATTTTGGAAGGCGGCGATTATTATTCAATAACGCCGCTCTTCTTGAGAAGCGCTCTGACGGTATCCGTCGGCTGCGCGCCGTTTGCGAGCCACTTCTTCGCCTTTTCCTCGTCTACCTTGACCGTCGAGGGCTCCGTGCGCGGGTTGTAGTAACCGAGCTCTTCGATGAAGCGTCCGTCGCGGGGGAAGCGGGAATCCGCAACCACGATGCGGTACGATGCCTGTTTCTTGGCGCCTGTGCGTCTTAATCTGATCTTGACTGACATAATGTCCTCCGAAAAAATGTTTTTTAATATAAAATCCCTTGCTTTTACGGTCTTTGTAAGGCGGTGTCACCTTATGCCGAACGGGAGTTTACCGTTGTTCATGCGCCGCTTGAATTTCGCGGCCTGTCTGCCCGTCATCTGCTTCATCATCTTTTTCATCGCGTCGAACTGCTTTAAGAGGCGGTTGATCTCTTCGACCTTCGTTCCGCTTCCCGCCGCGATTCGTTTTTTGCGCGACGCGTTTATGATGTCGGGCTTTTCGCGTTCGCGCGGCGTCATCGAAAGTATAATCGCTTCGACGTGCGCGAGCGCCTTTTCGTCGATCTTGGCGTCCTTGAGCGATGACTGATCGACGCCGGGTATCATGCCGAGCAGCGATTCGATGCTGCCCATGCCCTTTATCTGGTTGAGCTGTGCGAGGTAGTCTGTCAGCGTGAACGTCTGCTCGCGCAGCTTGCGTTCGAGCTCCTCCGCCTGCTTCTCGTCGAACTGCTCCTGCGCCTTTTCAATAAGCGTCAAAACGTCGCCCATGCCGAGTATGCGCTGCGCCATTCTGTCGGGGTAGAACGGCTCGATCATGTCGATCTTCTCGCCTGTGCCGATGAATTTTATCGGCTTGCCCGTGATGTGGCGGACGGACAGCGCGGCGCCGCCGCGTGTGTCGCCGTCGAGCTTTGTAAGTATGACGCCGGTTATATCGAGCTTGTCGTTGAACGATTTTGCAACGTTGACGGCGTCCTGACCGGTCATCGAGTCGATGACGAGAAGTATCTCTGTCGGCGAGAGCGCGTCTTTAATGTCGCAGAGCTCGCCCATCAGTGTTTCGTCGATGTGGAGACGTCCGGCGGTGTCGAGGAACAGCATGTCGTGGCCGTGCTTTTTGCAGTGTTCGAGCGCTTCCTTCGCTATCTTAACGGGTGAAACGTCTGCGCCGAGCGTGAACACCGGCACGCCTATCTGCTCGCCGAGCACCTCGAGCTGCTTAATCGCGGCTGGTCTGTACACGTCGCACGCGGCGAGGAGCGGGCGCTTGCCCTGCTTTTTGTACATAGCGGCGAGCTTCGCGCAGTGCGTTGTCTTGCCAGCGCCCTGAAGTCCGCAGACCATGACTATTGTCGGCGGCTTCGACGATATCGTCAGCTTCGACACCGAGCCGCCCATGATGGCGGTCAGCTCTTCGTTCGTTATCTTGATTATCTGCTGTGCGGGAACGAGGGAGGCGAGCACCTCCTCGCCGACGGCGCGTTCGGTCACGGCGGCGACGAAATCCTTCACGACGCGGTAGTTGACGTCTGCCTCGAGCAGCGCCAGTTTGACCTCGCGCATGCCCTCCTTGACGTCGGCGGCGGTCAGCTTGCCCTTGTTGCGGAACTTTTTCAGCGCCGCGTTCAGTTTATCGGAAAGACTTGAAAACATCGTCGACCCCCATAGAGATTTGTGTTTGCTTATCTGTCGGCGAGAGCGGACACGCGCGCGGACAACGAGCGAAGCGCGTCCGCCGTCTCTTTCGGCATGTGTGACGCTATTTCGTCGACAGCGTTCGCTATCGCGTCCGCCTCGCGCCGCGTCTCTGCGTGAGACTTTGCGAGTCCGAGCGCGTCCTCGAGGCGCAGAAGCTCCGCTTCTCCGCGCTTTATCGCGTCGCGGACGCCCTGTCGCGATATGCCCGTGTTCTCCGCTATCTCAAACAGCGACAGGTCGTCATCGTAGTAAAACGTCAAAAGCTCTCGCTGTCGCTCGGTCAGCGCCGCGCCGTAGTAGTCGAGAAGCGTGCAGAACGAAAGATCCTTCTCCATTACGCCGCCTCCGACTGTAAAGCAAATCACTTTACAGCATTATAGCAGGTGCGGCACGTTTTGTCAAGGGGGAAAAATGTTTTTTTCGGGGGAAACTTTTATTCGGGGGAAACTTTTTAGGAAAGTTTCCCCCAGACCCCCTTCAAACCTCTTTATGAAGATATGGTGTCGGACCGTGCCGAAAGCGCGTGCGTTGATTTGGAGTCGGTACGTGCCGTTCGGTGCTCGACTTCGTCTCCGCTGGCGAACGATGCAAAATGCGTGGGGGGAGGTGGTGCGTGATATAAATGCTTGAGAACTCATTATCCATAAGAAAACGGGACCGCGAGGCCCCGTTTTTGTGCCGATATTCGGATTCAGTCGTCGAATGTGTCGATGTGCGGCGGCTGTCTGCGCGCGGGAAGCTGTGACTGCGTCGGACGGTGCGTCACCATATGGCGCATCATCGATTCGGTGCGGTCCATGCTTATGCAGAGGCGGTATATAAACAGGCTCGCGAGCAGCGATATGAACAGTCCGACGAACAGGAACACGACGGCGAGCGCGACGCCGAAAACGTACGATATGACGTGAGCGTCGCCGAGCCTTATCGTCAAGTCGAGTATGACGAGCGCGCCGACGCCGTATATCGTCGCCGAAATGAAAAATAAAACGAGCGCGACCGATTTCGCGCTGCCGGATGTGCCGCGTCCGTTTCTGCTCACGTTGTTCATGCCGATACTGCCTCCGATCATATTACTTTTTTGCTATGGTTAATTAAAAAAATGCGCCCCATCAAGAGACGCATTAAAAACGTTTCTCTCGATGCGCCACACATCTGTAAAACCCATTAGGATAGTGAGAGAATACATTTTTACATAGTATTCCCCTAACAGGTCAGTTGAATATTCAAGATGTGTGGCAAGTGTTATAGTAACACAAAACGCCGATTTTGTAAAGTCGAAAACCGTACAAAAAAGGAAAAAGAAAGCGTCAAAATTCCCTTAAAAGTTTGCACATCAGAAGCCGCGTGATCGCCTTCTCCTGCGGAGACGAAGTCGAGCACCGAACGGTGCAGACACGGCTTAAAGTCAACGCACAGATAAACGGCACAGTCAAAAACCGATTCCCGAAAAGTTTTTGAAGGAGGGGCGCGGGGAGGGGACTTTTTTCAAAAAGTCCCCTCCCCGAAAAATAAAATCAATCAATCTCAATACTCGAACCCGATCCGCAGCGCCTTCGTGTTGCCCTCGACGAGAGCGGCGCGGGAGGCAGGGATGCCGGAGACGAGGTCGGCGAGGAACGCGTCGTAGTCGAAGATGCCGGTCACGCGGAGAAGGTGACCGAGTACGATCACGTTCGCGAGTCCCGAGAGTCCTTCCTCGGATGCGAGACGCGAGGCGGGAATGTAGTGCGCCTCGATGTCGGTGCGCGTGCTCTTTTTGTCAACCATCGCGCTGTCGACGAATATCATGCCGCCCGGCTTTACATGCGGCTCGAATTTGTCAAACGACGGGATGTTTAGCGCGATGAGTATGTCCGGTTCTGGAACGAGCGGCGAGCCGATCTCGTCGTCGGAGATTATGACGGAGCAGTTCGCGGCGCCGCCGCGCATCTCAGGTCCGTAGGAGGGCAGCCACGTGACGTGAAGCCCGTTGTGCATGCCCATCTTCGCGAGCGCCTTTCCCGCGAAAAGCACGCCCTGACCGCCGAATCCGGCGATGAGTATGTTCGTGGTTTTTGCCATCACTTTGCCTCCTTGCCTGTACCGTCACCTTCGATGTCCTTGTAGACGCCGAGCGGATAATAGGGTATCATGTTCTCGCGCAGCCACGAGAGCGCCTCGACGGGGGAGAGACCCCAGTTCGTCGGGCACGTCGAGAGTACTTCGATTATCGAAAAGCCCTTGCCGTCGAGCTGATTTTTGAAGCCCTTGAGGATCGCTTTTTTCGCCGTGCGCACGTTTGCCGGAGAGTCGACAGATACGCGCGCCGCGTATGCGACGCCGTCGAGCGTCGACAAAAGCTCGCAGACGCGGACGGGGTTGCCCTGTATCTTCGGGTTGCGTCCGTACGGCGTCGTCGTCGTGACCTGCCCGGGCAGCGTCGTCGGCGCCATCTGACCGCCCGTCATGCCGTAGATGCAGTTGTTGATGAATATTATCGTGATGTTCTCGCCGCGCGTCGCCGAGTGAACGGTCTCGGCGGTGCCTATCGCGGCGAGGTCGCCGTCGCCCTGATACGTGAATACGACGAGCTCGGGATGCGTGCGCTTCATGCCCGTTGCGACTGCGGGCGCGCGTCCGTGCGCCGCCTCGATCATGTCGCAGTTAAAATAATTGTACGCGAACACGGCGCAGCCGACGGGCGCGATGCCGACGGTGCGGTCCTCGACGCCGAGCTCGTCTATCGCCTCGGCGACGAGACGGTGAACGATGCCGTGCGTGCAGCCGGGGCAGTAGTGCATGAGATTGTCGGTGAGCGCATGAGGTTTATCGAATACGATTGCCATATTATCTTTATCCATCCTTTCTTACAAGCGCAGTCCGAGCTCTGCCGCCATAGCCTCGAGCTTCTTTGCAACGTCCTCGGGGTTCGGGATAACGCCGCCCGTGCGTCCGTAGAAGTCGACGGGACGGCGGCAACCGCACGCCAGCCTTACGTCTGTGACCATCTGTCCCATCGAGAGCTCGACGGACAAAAACGCTTTCGCGGTATCGGCGAGCGCGTTTATCGCGTCGTTCGGGAACGGCCACAGCGTTATCGGGCGTATGAGTCCCGCCTTGATGCCCTTCGCGCGCGCCATTGTGACGGCGGTGTGGCATATGCGCGCCGTGATGCCGAACGCGACGCAGACGATGTCGGCGTCGTCGGTCATGAACGTGTCGTACTTGACTTCCTCCGCCTCTATCTTGCGGTAACGGACGTAGCGCTCCTCGACGGTGCGTTCGAGGTCCTCGGGATCCATGTAAAGCGAGTTGATGATGTTGTGCTTGCGGGTGCCGCCGTGACCGCGCGTCGCCCAGTCCTTTTCGGGCAGCTCGCGGGGCGTGCGCGCCGAAAAGTCGACGGGTTCCATCATCTGACCTATCGCGCCGTCGGCGAGCAGAATGACGGGCGTACGGTAAATGTCGGCGAGGTCGAACGCCTCGCCCGTCAGCGACGCCATCTCCTGTACCGTCGAGGGGGCGAGCACGATAAGGTGCATGTCGCCGTGACCGTACGCTTTCGTCGCCTGATAATAGTCCGCCTGCGACGGCTGTATGCCGCCGAGTCCGGGACCGCCGCGCTGCACGTTTACGATAACGGCGGGAAGGTCGGAGCCGACGAGGTACGAGACGCCCTCGCTTTTAAGGCTTATTCCGGGCGAGGACGACGACGTCATCGCGCGCGTGCCGCCCGAGGACGCGCCGAGCACTGTTCATCGTCATCGGAGAGGACCGGCTGGCTTAACGGGAAGCGGTAAATTCCCCGG
>CANQMJ010000120.1 GCA_947624945.1 uncultured Clostridia bacterium
CCTACAAATAGGTTTTTGACAAGGGGGACTTTCTCGCAAGAAAGTCCCCCTTGTCGAACCCGAAAGAGGCTCCCGTGCTGCGTCGATGTTATCCAGTCGGCGGCAAGAAATTCCTCGGGGCTCCGACCGCGTTACCACTTCCTGCGAACAGCTCCCTCGCGACGTGTCGACTGCGCCGTCTAAGCGTCGTGTCTGCGTCCGACGATGGACGCGCCGTCATCGCACGAGCACGGTGCGCGTAGGTGAAGCTGCGAAGCCTTACGGCGGCAGTTCGTCGCCGGTGCGCCGACCTGCGACACGTTTCCGCTTCGCGGAAAGTGTGGGTGAAATACTGCGTCATTTGTAAAAAAGTTTTTGAAAAGAAAGGGGTTCGGGGGAAGGAAAACTTTTCTCCAAAAGTTTTCCTTCCCCCGAAAAACCCATATCCCTTCCTACCACCGGCGCGGGAGGTCGGGGCAGATCTGATTTGATTTTACGGCTCTCACCTCGACAAAGCAGCCGCATAGGGCGCACATGCCGTCGGAGAGGTGCTCGCACGACTTGCACACGCACAGCCGCTGCGAGTATTCCTCGCGCGAGCATTTCACGCTTTCGTCGAGCGAGGCGATGTATTCGCGCACGGTCCTGTACACGCCGTTGCGGTCTATCTCGGAGAGGAGACAGCGGCGGCAGGGCTTGCGCTGCGATGAGTCTGAGTCCATATTACGCCTTCACGGTGAGCTTGACTACGCTGCACGCGGGGAGCGTGAACGACAGTCCCTCGTCCGTTATCTTCACGGAATCAAAATTCTCGACCTTTACGTTCTCGCCGCTCTCGAACGTGTTGAACGCGTCCATCTTGCCCGTCACGATCTCGCCCTCGACCGATGCGGGCTTCATGCCCACGAGTATCGCGTCGATGTCGTGCGCGTCGGTGCAGGAGAGGTTGCAGACCGTGATATTGACGTTGCCGTTCTCGTCCACGGACGCGGACTCGGACAGGTCGTCGACGCGGACTTCGTCCTCGACGCCGATCTTCCTCTTCTCGATGAAGCTGCCGAGAAGCGTCGCGTTCTGGTGGCAGGAGTACATCTTGAAGATGTGATACGTCGGAGTCAGTATCATGCGCTCGCCGTCGGTGAGTATCACGGACTGGAGCACGTTGACGAGCTGCGCGATATTCGCCATCTTGACGCGGCGGCTGTGCTTGTTGAATATGTTGAGGTTGACGCCCGCGACGACGGCGTCGCGGATCGTGTTCTGCTGATAGAGGAAGCCGGGATTCGTGCCGGGCTCGACGTCGAACCAGTTGCCCCACTCGTCGACGATGAGCGCAACGCGTCCGCGCGGGTCATAGCGGTCCATGACGTGCTCGTGACCGGTGATGATGTTCTCCATCTGGAGCGTGCTCTTCATCGTGAGATACCACTCCTTCTCGTCGAAAGCGGTTGCGGAGCCCTTGTGCGACCAGTCGTGGCATATCGTGTAGTAGTGCAGGGACAGACCGTTCATGTGGTGTCCCGCCTCTTTCATCAAAACCTCGGTCCAGTTGACGTCGCCGCCCGACGGACCGCACGCGATCTTATAGAGTCTGTTCTCGCCGTAGTTGCGGCAGAACGTCGCGTAGCGGCGGTACACGTCGGCGTAATACTCGGGACGCATCGAACCTCCGCAGCCCCAGTTCTCGTTGCCGATAGCGAAGTAGCGGACGCCGAACGGTTCGGGATGACCGTTTTCGGCGCGCAGCGCCGTCATGGGCGACACGCCGTCGAAGTTGAGGTACTCGACCCACTCTGACATCTCCTGCACAGAGCCGGAGCCGACGTTGCCGTTTATGTACGGCTCGCAGCCGATCTGACGGCACAGCTCGAGGAACTCGTGTGTGCCGAAGCTGTTGTCCTCGGTCACATCGCCCCAGTTGGTGTTGACCATCTTCTTGCGGTTTTCCTTCGGTCCGATGCCGTCCATCCAGTGGTACTCGTCGGCGAAGCATCCGCCCGGCCAGCGCAGAACGGGCAGCTTCATGTCGGAGAGCGCCTTGACGATATCGGTGCGCATACCGCCCACGTTCGGTATCGGCGAGCCCTCGCCGACGAAAACGCCGTTATAGATGCAGCGTCCGAGATGCTCGGAAAAGTTTCCGTAGATGTTTTTCTCGATACGGCTCTGACGGTCGTAGGTGTTTATAACAAGCTTGCTCATATGATTATCCTTTCCCTGAGCATGTGTTGGGCGCCTTGCGCCATTTTCATTTTACCCGATACGCACACTTTTGTCAACCGCATACGGCGACTTTTGAGGAATAATATTAAAAATTATATCTTCGACGCGTACTTTTTGTGACTTTATCGGAGCGCCGTTTTTTTATCCGCGGTACTTGATATAAGGTCCCGATTGTTGTATACTTATAAAAGTAAAAAACCACATGCGGAGGCATATAAAATGAATATCACGAAAGACATAACTTATATCGGCGTCAACGACCACAAGATCGACCTTTTCGAGGGTCAGTACAAGGTGCCGAACGGCATGGCGTACAACTCGTACATGATATGCGGCCCGAAAATAGCTGTCATGGACACCGTCGACGCGCGCTTCGTACACGAATGGCTCGATAAGCTCGACGCCGCGCTCGGCGGCAGAAAGCCCGACTACCTCGTCGTGCAGCACATGGAGCCCGACCACAGCTCCGGCATCGAAATGTTCGCTAAAACGTATCCGTCGGCAGAGATAGTGTCGTCGGCGAAAGCGTTCGCGATGATGGGTCAGTTCTTCGGCGCCGAATTCGAGGACCGCAGAGTCGTGATAAAAGACGGCGACACGCTCGAACTCGGCGAGCATACGCTGCACTTCGTCGGCGCGCCGATGGTGCACTGGCCCGAGGTCATCGTCACATACGACGACAAGGACAAGGTACTCTTCTCCGCCGACGGTTTCGGCAAGTTCGGCGCACTCGACGTCAAAGGCGGCGAGGAGGACGACTGGGCATGCGAGGCACGCCGCTACTATGTCGGCATCGTGGGCAAATACGGCGCGCAGGTGCAGGCGCTGCTCAAAAAGGCGGCGGGACTCGACATAGAAAAGATCTGCCCGCTCCACGGTCCCGTGCTGACCGAAAATCTCGGCTACTACATCAACCTTTATAACATCTGGTCGTCGTACGGCGTCGAGAGCGAGGGCATAATGATCGCTTACACGTCCGTGTACGGTCACACGAAGGAAGCGGTCGAAAAGCTGGCGGACAAGCTCCGCGCAAAGGGCTGCCCGAAGGTGGTCGTGACCGATCTTGCGCGCTCCGACATGGCGGAGGCGGTCGAGGACGCGTTCCGCTACGGCAAGATAGTGCTCGCGACGACGACGTACAACGCGGAGATATTCCCCTTCATGCGCGAGTTCATTAACCATCTCGTCGAGCGCGGCTGGCGCGACCGCAGAGTCGGCATAATCGAAAACGGCTCGTGGGCGCCGCTCGCGGCAAAAACTATAAAGAAAATGCTGGAACCGTGCAAGAATATCACGTACACGGACGCGACCGTGACTATCCGCTCCGCACTCGACGCGTCCTCGTCAGGATCGCTCGAGGCGATGTCGGAGGAACTGTGCCGCGACTACATCGCGCAGAGCGGCAAGACGGCGAACAAGCACGATATGAAGGCACTGTTCAACATCGGCTACGGACTTTACGTCGTGACGTCGAGCGACGGCAAGCGCGACAACGGGCTCATCGTCAACACCGTATGCCAGCTCACGAGCACGCCGAACCGCGTCGCGGTGACGATAAATAAGGAAAACTATTCGCACCACATCATAAAGCAGACGGGCAAGATGAACGTGTGCTGCCTGTCGGTCGAGGCTCCGTTCTCGGTGTTCGAGTGCTTCGGGTTCCGTTCGGGACGCAGCGTCGACAAGTTCGAGGGCTGGGAGAAGCTGTACTCCGACAACGGACTTGTGTTCCTGCCGCGCTACATCAACTCGTTTATGTCGCTCAAGGTCGAGGACTACGTCGACCTCGGCACGCACGGCATGTTCATATGCTCGGTGACGGAGGCGCGCGTCATCTCCGACGCGGAGACGATGACGTACACGTACTATCAGAAGAACGTGAAGCCGAGGCCGAAGACAGAGGGCAAGCGCGGATTTGTGTGCAAGGTGTGCGGATACGTGTACGAGGGCGACGTTCTGCCCGACGATTTCGTGTGTCCGCTGTGCAAGCACGGAGCCGCCGATTTCGAGCCGGTAGGGTAAACGATAAGGGACGAAAAAGCGCGGAATTGCGGCGTGCTGACGTGCAATTTGCAAAAATCGCTTGACATTCGGCGCCGATTGTGGTAAAATCCCCGTGTCACGGGAGTATTTTTCAAATCCCCGTGCTCCTTACCGCCGTAAATAAAAAATATAGGACGGCGGTCAACAGTCCATGAGGAGGTTATAAACATGGCAAACGCAAAGAACACCTACGAGGTGCTGTACGCGCTCTCTCTCAAAAACGGAGAAGAGACAGCGCAGGCGACGTCGGAGAGACTGAAGGGTCTTATCGAGGCAAACGCCGAGATCGTCGCCGTCGACGTATGGGGCAAGCGCAGACTTGCATACCCCATCAACTATGAAAATGAGGGCTACTACGTTCTCATCTACTTCCGCTCCGCGCCCGATTTCGTCGCAGAGCTCAACCGTGTCCTCGGCATCACGGAGGACGCGCTCCGCTACATCGTCCTTTCCGTCGACGAGAAGAAGCAGACCATAAACGTGCGTCACGGTGCGCCCGAGGTCGTCGAGTCCGTCGATACGGAAGATGTGACCGAGACGGTCGAGGAAGCTCCCGCAGCTGAAACCGAAGCGGAAGAAACAGAGGCTCCTGCGGCGGAGGAAGCTCCCGCAGAGGCAGCGGAAGAGACTGAGACGGCAGCCGAATAACGGAGGCATAAATTGGCAAACTTTAACCTGAACAAAGTGATACTCGGGGGCAGACTTACCGCCGATCCCGAACTTAAAATGACGCAGTCCAACGTCCCCGTTACTTCGTTCACGATAGCAGTAAACAAGCGCTCGCGTTCGGGCGACGACGGTCAGCCGCAGGCGGACTTCATCGACTGTGTCGCGTGGCGCGAAAGAGCCGAATTCATCACCCGCTACTTCCATCGCGGCAGCTCCATCTGCATCGAGGGATCGCTGCAGAAGCGCACATGGACTGATCAGCAGGGTCAGAAGCGCTATACGGTCGAGGTAGTCGTTGACAACACGCACTTCGTCGACTCTCGCGCCGAATCCGGCAACACATACGGCGGCAGCCAGCAGTCGTCGTATACGCCCGACACGTACGGCGCACCGTCGTACACGGGCGGCGGCAGCGCGAACACTCCCGCGCCCCGCTTTGAGGAGATATCGGACGACGACGATCTCCCGTTCTGAAAACTAAAGAAAGGTTAGGCAAACATAATGGATAACAATCAGGAAATGACGCCGAAGGCGGAAGTAAAGCCCGAGGCTAAGACCGAAGCTAAAACGGAAGGCACGGGACGTCAGTACCGTCAGCCGCAGAGAAGACGCAAGAAGGTTTGCGTATTCTGCCAGGAGAAGATCGAGCACATCGACTACAAGGACACGGCTCGTCTGCGCAAGTTCGTTTCTCCCGAGCGCTCGAAGATATATCCGAGACGCGTCACCGGCACGTGCGCTAAGCATCAGCGTCAGCTCACGCTCGCGATCAAGCAGTCGAGGCAGATGGCATTGATGCCCTACGTCACCGACTAAGGTGAGCTTTGGGATTTTTTGCGTCCCTGCTTCGTTGCAGCCGCTCGCAATACGGATAGTATTGCTTCGCGTCTGCGCCTCGCATTGACTGCAAAAAATCTCCAAAGGGTGAAGATTTTGCGGTTTCTGCATCGTTACGCTCCCTCACAATACGTATAGTATTGCGTCGCGTCTGCGCCTCGTATTGACTGCAAAAAATCACCGGGAGGGTGAAGCATTGCGTGAACGGCGCATCGCCGACTGCAATATCTTCGCTCGAAAAAATCATTTACGGCTATATCGGCTCTGCCGCATCAATAATATTGCGGCAGAGTCGTGATATAAGCAAATTTATTTAATCTAAAGGAGAAAGAAACATGAAAAAGTTTATTGCGCTTCTTCTTGCTGTCATGATGGTGGCGGCTATGTTCGCGATGACTGCTTGCGAATCCGAGGACGAACAGAAGGGCGACGACGGAACAGGTACGAACGCGCCCGCAGGCACGAACGCATCCGAAGGCACGAATGCATCGGCTAACACCGAAGGCAATGACGGCACCGAGCCCGCTGGCACCGACGCTGACACCGAACCCGCTGACACCGAGCCCGAAGGCTCCGAGTATGACGCTATGGCTCCCGGCGACAACATCTGCATGATGGAAGACGGCTTCGACATTGACGAGGATTACTGCGCAAGCTGGGAGAACGTATACGGCATAATCGACGGTATCGTTCCCGAATCGTCCTACGCTGCAACGAGCGGCGAGGTCGGCGGCGCATACGGCGACTGGGGTCAGGCAACGACAAACGGTCTTACGAATACCTTCACGCTCTCGCTCATTTGGGACGAACCTGTGACCGTTGACGGTTTCGGCATCATGTTCTGGAGCGACAAGTCCGCAGACCGCGAGGCAGCAAGAGCTGATTGGCTCACCGGCGGCGGCACGGATTTCGCGGCAGACTACACGATCCAGTACCTCAACGAGGACGGCGAATTTGTTGACGTTACGAACGGCAGCGGCTACGGCGTAGAGGCTGACGTACTGAACAAGACCACGTTCGATAAGGTCACCACGACCGAGATCCAGATCACGTGGAACAAGCTCTCCGAAGACGAGATCGCACAGCTCGGCGGCGAGGATGCCATCGACTGGGATGCTCACGGCGTAGGTATCTTCGAGATCGAAGTTTACAAGGCAGCGTAAATCAAACGCATAATTTACCCGAAGGGGCGCTTCATATGCGAAGCGCCCCTTCGTGCGTTCTTATCGTGCGATGAGCGATGTTATCGCAAACGGGCGACGTGCACACTTTTCGCGAAGCGAAAACGTGTAGTAGGTTCGCGTGCAACGCGAAACTACCGCCGTAAGGCTTCGCAGCCTCACGTTCGCGCACAATGCTCGTGCGCTATTCGGTTATGCCAGTTTTTCACCACACTTTCCGCGAAGCGGAAACGTGTCGCAGGTCGGCGCGTCAGCGACGAACTGCCGCGCACTCGAACCCGTCGCGAGGGAGCTGTTCGCAGACTCCCCCGCTGGACCTGCGAACACCTCTTTCCCTTAACTGCCTATATTATACCACATTTTTCGTGATTTGTCAAGTGTTTTTCACAAATTGGTGTGAATTTTTTTACTTTTCGCGTAAATGATATACCGCACCCATAGCTGATTGCTCCGCTCACCGCGGATGTTTATGCAGTCTGTTCCCACCGGCAGCTACCTTTGACTACCTGACGTGGTGACGTCTTTCACGCCTACAAATAGGTTTTTGACAAGGGGGACTTTCTCGCAAGAAAG
>CANQMJ010000121.1 GCA_947624945.1 uncultured Clostridia bacterium
GACAAGGGGGACTTTCTTGCGAGAAAGTCCCCCTTGTCAAAAACCTATTCGAAGGTGTGAAAGACGTCACCACGTCAAGTGTGCAAAGGTAGCTGCCGGTGGGTACGTACCGCACAACAAGCCGTGGTGAACGGAGAAACAGGTTTTGGAAACGGTCTGTCAGTTACACGAAAGAAAAATACATAAATTTGTGAAAAGCACTTGACAAATCACCGATTTTGTGGTATAATATACGCAGTTAAGAAGATGAGGCAATTCACGGCGCGTGTCGGCAAGATGGGGGCGCTTGACAGCACGCGGCGCGCAGCGGCGGATAATTCGCTCGCCCGCGCTTGACGGAGGCGCGCGAACGTAGTATAATCGAAGAAAAACGAATTCGGGAGAACACATAAAATGGCAGATAAACTTAACTCCGAGGACTACGAGGAACCGCGCTGTCCGACAGGCGGCGTCGCCGCATCCGACAGCGACCGCCGCATCGCGCGCATCCCCGTCGACCGCGTCATACGCAAGCTCGACGAGCACCTGTCGCGCAACGACTTCGACGCCGCCGAACGCCATCTTCTCTATTGGCGCGAAGAAGCCGTCGAGGGCGGCGACACTCACGGCACGCTCACCGTCGATAACGAGCTCATCGGACTTTACCGCCGCCTCGGACGCAAAAACGACTCCTACGATGCTGTCGACCGCGTCCTTGACGCCGTCGAGCGCATGAACATGGACGGACGCCCGACCGCCGCGACGTCGTACATCAACGCCGCGACAGCGTACAAAGCGTTCGGCGAAGCCGACCGCGCGCTCCCCTACTACCGCCGCGCGAAGGAGATATACGAGTCCGCGCTCGCACCCGACGACCCGCGCATGGCGGCGCTCTACAACAACATGGCGCTGTGCCTCGTCGACCTGTCCATGTTCGACGAAGCCGGCGACCTCTACCGCCGCGCGCTGAAAATAACGGCGGGCACTCCCGACGGCAACATCGAGTCGGCGATCACGTACATGAACATGGCGGGCGCGGCGGAGGCTGAGTTCGGACTCGAGGACGGCGACGAGCTCATCTCCGACCTTCTCGCGAAAGCCGAGACGTGCCTCGAGGCTGACAGCTCGCGCACCGACGGCTACTACGCATACGCGTGCGAAAAGTCCGCGCCCACTTACCGCTACTACGGACGGTTCGCATACGCGGACGAACTGTCTGAGCGGGCGAAGAAGATATATGCGGGGAATTGAACTTTCGCGCGAATACTACGAGCTCTACGGCGCGCCGATGATAGACGAGCGGTTTCCCGAGCTCGCTCACGTGCTCGCCGTCGGACTGTGCGGCTCGGGCTCCGAGTGTTTCGGCTACGATGACGACATCTCCCGCGACCACGACTTTGACCCCGGCTTCTGCATCTTCGTCCCCGACACCGTCGACCGCGCCGACGTGTTCAAACTCGAACGCGCATACGCGTCGCTGCCGCGCGAATTTCGCGGACTTATGCGCCATGCCGACACCGCGTCGGGACGGCGCGGCGTCATAATGCAGTCCGACTTTTTCACATCGCGCACGGGTCACACCGACGGCGCGCTCACGATGCGCGAATGGCTGCGCCTGCCCGAGCACTATCTCGCCGAGGCGACGAACGGCGCCGTGTTCCGCGACGACGACGGCACGTTCACCGCGCGCCGCGCATATCTGTCAGAGATGCCCGCCGACATACAAAAAAAGAAGCTCGCCGGAAATCTGCTCCTGATGTCGCAGTCCGGACACTATAACTATGCGCGCTCGTTCGCACGCGGCGACAGAGCCGCAGCACAACTCGCCGCTATCGAATACGCACGCCGCGCGATGGCAGCATCATTCAATCTCGACGGCAGGCCGCAGCCGTTTTACAAATGGGCGTTCCGCGCGTTTTCGGAGCTGTCGCCGGAGCTGTCCGCGCTCTCGGACGCGCTCGAATATCTCATCACGACAGACAACGACACCTCGACGTATAAGACGAAGCTCGACGTCATACACGACGTCTCCGCCGTCATCGTAAACTGCGCGCACGAGCGCGGATTTGTCTCGATCGCGCATCATGACCTGACCGCCGCCGCCCGCGACTGCAACGACAAGATCGCGGACGCCGACGTGCGCAATCTGAATATCCTGTACGCCGTCGACTGAGCGTCCGCGCACCGACGGCGGCAAAATATGTAAAGTAAAAATATTGACAGCCCGTACCGCCTGAATCGGCAGTACGGGCTTTTTGCATGACCACAAGAACGCACGGACTTATATCAATCCCCGCGTTCCGCTTTATACAGAAAGAAATCCATGTTTATGTTTCTGAAAACCTTATTATCTCTGTCGACTATCTTCATGCCGTTGTTGACCGCAACCTTTTGCGAGGGTATGTTCGTGTCTCTTATGATCGAATAGACATTATCCGCGCCGAGGACCGAGAAAGCATATTCCTTGCAGGCTTTTGCGGCTTCCGTCGCATAACCGCGGTGCCAGTGCGCTTTTTTGAACAGATAGCCGATCTCGAGTATATCCTGCCCTCTCCAGCTCTGCCACGTCAGCCCGCATTGACCGATCATTTCATTCGTTTCTTTTAGCACGACTGCCCAAAGACCGAAACCGAACTTTTTATACCGTGCGAGATGCCTGTCGAGCCACCCCTGCGCCTCGTCACAATCAAACGCGCACCCGTATGCTGTCCGCATCACGTCCTCATCGCACAATATCATGCAAAGCGCGTCAAAGTCCGCCTGCGTCATCTCTCTGATGATGAGGCGGTCTGTTTCTATATAGCCTTTGCCGTTCGGATTTTTTATTCCCATTTACCGTGACTCCCGTTTCCTCTTTCCCGCGAAAAACCGCGACAGTATCGCCGCGCACTCGTCCGCGAGCACGCCGCCGACCGTGTCAGGTCTTGATTCGAGCGGGTACGCCCTCACGTTGAGCACGCTGCCGAACGCGCCCGCCCTCGCGTCCTTCGCGCCGTAGACGACGCGGGAAAGCCGCGCGTTCACGATCGCGCCCGCGCACATCACGCACGGCTCGAGCGTCACGTATATCGTACATCCCGACAGCCGCCACCCGCCGAGCGCGCGGCACGCCGCCTCTATCGCCATTATCTCGGCGTGACTGGTCGCCATGCCGTCACGCTCGCGCGTGTTGCGCCCGCGCGCTATTATCTCGCCGCCGCGCACGACGACGGCTCCGACCGGCACCTCGCCCGCGTCAGCGGCGAGCGACGCCTCCGCCATAGCCTCGCGCATGAAGTATTCGTCGTTTTTGACCTGCTCGCACATGTTGCCCCGCCTCCGCCGCATTTTCACGTCTATTTTACCACACGGCGTCGCCTTAATCAACCCCGTCCGCACGTCGGACTGCAAAAACAAAAAATTTCTCGAAAAATTCTGAAAATATTTCTTGACAATCTTTTGATTGTATGTTATTATTTTATCAACAGATAAAATCAACATCCAAACTTAAATTTGAATCGGAGGCTTTCGTATGGACGCTTTGATCGGATATGCTCAAATCATCATCCCGATACTCGCAGTCATATTTGCGTGGCGGTACATCGTTCTTTTGGCTCGCCGCACGTCGCTCGCGGAGCTGCTCGACGGCGCATGCGGCTTTGAGCTTATCGACAATACAAAATAATTCGGTGATTTTCTTGATATCCAAAAATTTTAATATAAGGAGAAAGCCATGAAACTGTCGTCCATCCCCAACCGAAACGTGCGCGCACGCGTGCGCAAACGACTCGTCAAAGAGACCGCGATATGCGTGGGCATCGACGCGGTCCTGATCGCGGTGCTTGTCGCAACGAGATCGTTTTCACCGGCATACATAACGCTTGTCGTGTTACTGTGTATCGCTCCGTACGTTAAGTTCAAATACTGGAACTGGTTTACTGACCGAACTTATGACGGCAAGGTCATTGAAGCAAAGCGAACATGTTGAGCGTATAACTACGGCTAACGTAGCGCCCGGCAATAAATTGATATATGTATTTGTGCAGGATATTAAAATTAGCGAATCAAACGGAAATATCATAATGACAAAACTTCAGTGGCGTCAGGACGAAAGTGCGCCGATCTATGCTGTCGGCGATCATGTTCGCCATTATTACGGCACGAAGTACATGCAGAAGATCGGAGACGATGAAGCGCCTATATGCGTGTTCTGCGGCACGCAGAATTTGAAGGGAGACGCAAAGTGCGGCGTCTGCGGCACGGAACTCATAGACAATATGAAATAATAAAAGGAGCAACGCCATGAAAAGCAAAAATTACATCAAGTATTTTGAAGTATCTAAGACAAGACTCATTCTGACTGTTATTTTCGGAGCGCTGTCCGCGGCGGGACTCGTATTTTTCACTGTCGTATGGGGCGGCGGTCCTGCCGGTTCCGTAATGCTGATAGTCGGCATCATAGGACTTATAGTTTCGAACTCGGGCCGCATCAGCGACAGAGAATACGACGAATATATGCAAAGACGGGCTAAAGCATTATATACGGAAAACAGTGTAGATACTTCGTTTACACCTCAAATCTCGATAAATAAATATGACGTCGCAGGAAAGCGGCTGACAAAGAAAGGCAGAGACGGAAAGATACGCAGCGATATCCTCTGCATGACTGATATCTGCTCGGATAAAGCAAATATAACCGTTGTTCTTGCCGCCGTGGGCGCAAACGACTCCGACAGAAAGCTCACTCGGTTTAAGGATTCCGTACAGAACTGCACGGCTGTATTAGAGCAGAGAAACAACAATGCCGACAACAATATCAAGTGTACTTATTTGACTGTCAAATCAGATTCGGCTGGAGAGGTATGCTTCCCCGTTCCGGAAAACGACTATGACATCGAGAGACTCGTCGCAAATATAAATTCGCATACTTCTTAAAAGTATATTGTTCTTTACATATAACCGGAGTATAATAACAAACGGGAGATTCAAAGCCTCAGCATCGCTGACAGCGATGTATGGCACTCTGTTTATATGTAAAGTCTCAATCAAATAAACATATCGGGAGGAAAAAATGAACAAGGATTTCTTTGACAAAACAAAAAAGCTGCCCGACATAAAGCGCATTTTGCGCTGGGTCATCGTCGTCGCAGCAGTCGTCGCCGTGCTCGCGATCATTTCGACGTGCTGGTACACCGTCGACGAAAAGCAGCGCGCCGTCGTGACCACGTTCGGGCGCGTCACCGACACGACCGACGCCGGCATCCACTTCAAGCTGCCGTTCGGCATACAGAAGGTGTACCCCGTCGACGTGAACGTGTATCAGAAGATCGAGATCGGCTACACGTCCGAGCCTACCGAAAACGGCTCTGTCGACATGACGGTCGAGGAGGAGAGCCGCATGATAACCGGCGACTATAACATCGTCAACGTCGACTTTTTCGTGCAGTACAAGATATCGGACCCGGTCAAATACCTCTATAATTCCGAGAACGCCGATCTTATACTGAAAAATCTCGTACAGAGCCAGATACGCAGCGTCGTCGGCTCGACCGACGTCGACAGCGTCCTGACGGACGGCAAGACCGAGATACAGATGAAGATAAAGGATCTCGTTTCGAGCGAGCTCGAGGAATACGACATAGGACTCATACTGACCGACATCTCGATACAGGACAGCGAGCCGCCGACGGAGATGGTCACGGCTGCGTTCAAGGCGGTCGAGACGGCGAAGCAGTCGGCGGAGCGCGTTATAAACGAAGCGCAGGCATATCAGAACTCGAAGCTGCCGGCGGCACAGGCGCAGGCGGACGCGCTTTTACAAAACGCCGAATACCTGAAGCAGAACCGCATCAACGAGGCGAAGGAGGCGGTCGCGATGTTCAACGCGATGTACGCCGAATACGCCAACAACCCCGACATCACGCGCACGCGCATGTACTATGAGATGATAACGGAGGCGCTGCCGGGCGTCACCCTCTACATCGACGCGTCCGACGGCTCCGTCGACAAGCTTTTGCCGCTCGAGAGCTTCGTCAACAATGACGCGACGAAGGGCACCGTCGACACGTCGAACACGACGACGACCGAAAACAAGGAGGAATACTAAGATGAAAAAGGGCAAGAAAATAGCGCTTATCCTTATCGCGATAGTTTTTGTCGCGGCGATAGTCGTACTCGCCAACAGCTTTTATACAGTTGCCGAGAACGAATACGCATGCGTGTTCCGTTTCTCAAAGATAGAATTTGCGACGAACGAATCAGGGCTTCACTTCAAAGTCCCCTTCATCGACGAAGTCCGCAAGTTCCCCGACACGGTGATGCTCTACGACATACCCGCGTCCGAGGTGCTCACCGTCGACCAGAAGAGCATGACCGTCGACTGCTACCTGACGTGGCGCATATCGGACCCGCAGACGTTTTATCAGTCTGTCGGCAGCATCGCCGAGGCGAACACGCGTCTTGACGCGCTGACGTATCAGTCGCTGAAAAATCTGATGAGCACGTTAAAGCAGGACGACATCATCAACGAGGACGACGCGAGCGAGCGCAACGACATCTACTCCGGCATCACGACCGACGTCGCCGAGAGCTCTAAGGTATACGGCATCGACGTTATCGACGTCAAGATCAAGCGTTTCGACCTGCCGGAGGCGAACGAGCAGGCGGTATATGACCGCATGATCTCCGACCGCGAGCGCATCTCGGCGGAATACACGGCAAACGGCGACTATCAGGCGTCGCTCATACGCAACGACGTCGACCGTCAGGTCAACATCATCATCTCCGACGCGGAGGCGCAGTCTGCGCAGATACAGGCTGAGGGCGAAGCCGAATACATGCGGCTCCTTGCCGAAGCGTACGACACCGACGACAAGCGCGACTTCTACGAGTTCATCCTCGCCCTCGACGCTATCAAGGCGTCGCTCAAAGGCGACGACAAGGTCGTCATCCTCGGCTCCGACTCCGAGCTCGGGAAGCTCCTGACGGGTGCGACAGAGTGAGGGATTTGATTTAATATGGGGCTCCGCCCCATGCCCCGCGCGGGAGGACTCTTGTAAGAGTCCCCCGCGACCCCCAGGAACTTTTTCTGACTTTGGTTTCGTCTCTCGTTCGGAACTCGCCGGCGGTGCTTCACACCGCGCTTTGCATGGCGGCTCGTATTGACTTTAATTGACGGGCAGATATGGGGCTCCGCCCATGCCCCGCGCGGGAGGACTCTTGTAAGAGTCCCCCGCGGCCCCCGAGAACTTTTACGGACTTTGGTTTTGTCTCTCGTTCGGGACTCACTTGCGGTGCTTCACACCGCACTTTGCATGGCGACTCGTTTTGATTGGAATTAGCGGGTAGTATGGGGCTCCGCCCCGTGCCCCGCGCGGGAGGAATCTTGTAAGAGTCCCCCGCGGTCCCCGAGAACTTTTACGGACTTTGGTTTTGTCTCTCGTTCGGGACTCACTTGCGGTGCTTCACACCGCGCTTTGCA
>CANQMJ010000122.1 GCA_947624945.1 uncultured Clostridia bacterium
GCGTAGATTTGCCCGATCCGTTCGGACCGAGGAGCGCGTGTATGCCCGGCTCGAGCGTCACGGTGAAGTCTGACAGCGCACGATTTTTCCCGTATGATTTTGATATGCCGTTTATGTTTACGGAAATTCCCATTTCAATATCCCCTCACTGTAAAAAGCCGTCGTATGCGCGTATCTTCCCGCTCCCGAGCTCTATTTCAAGAGTGGCGGTGTGCTGCACGCCTCCCCAGTAAATGACGACGTAGTGATCGTCGTCCTCCCTCTCCGTCTCCCCGGTAAAGACGGGATCGGTTATCCTGATATCGACGATCTCGTCGTCCGCATAGATTATTTCGGGCGACTTCCCGTAAACGGCATATTTTTCAACTACGGTCTCGCGCCTCCCGGTCTCTGTGTCATAGCGGTAAAGCGCCGTGTCAAAATCGGCGTTATCATCGCCTTCCACGCCCTCGTGGACGAGATAGTAGACATAGTTTTTGTATACATATATGCCTGTGCCGCGCACGTTTTCGATGATCGTCTGCTCCTCACAGGAGTCGGAGGACAAGTCGAGCGCGCATATATCGCACGTATCATCATCACGGTACCGCTTGAAGAGCACCTTATCGCCGCACATCGTGCGGAACGCCCACACGTCGTAATTATCGAGCTTTGTGATTAGCTTTCTGTCTTTGAGGTCGGCGGAACAACTGAAAACGGCGCCGTCGTCGGCGAAGATGATGATGCGCCCGTCATATACGCCCACGGCGTTCACGTGACATTTATAATCGAATACGGAATATTCCCCGGTCGCGCAGTCCACCGCGACTTCGATCCCGGTGGAAGAGTTCGGTTCTCCTGCGCAATATACGATCCCGTTATAGTAAAGGTCGACGTCGTCGAGGACCGCACCCGAAAATGGGACTTTCAGCACGGCGCGGCGCGTCCCGCGGTTCAGGTCATATTCAAACAGGAGCGATACCTGGCTGCCGACGATGGGATGAAGAGCGCCGCTGTCATACGCGAACCAATTATCAGAGAGGCCGTACATTCCCTTTTCCGGAGCGCCTATCGCCGTGTGGACGGCGTACATCCTGCTCTCGCCGGGCATACTCTCGGGCTCGACGAGCAGCGGCGCGGACAGCGTATTCCCGCCGAGCGACCGGAGCCCTTGGCTGTTGAAATGTGCGATAAAGCTCACGCACCACGGCACATCGTGCGCGCACCCCTCGACCGTGCAGAACGGCTCGGCAGTTCTTTCCCCGTCGAGCCGGAGGATGCGGAGGTCCTCGTGCAGCGGCAATTCGTTAATGTTCATGATGACAACGGAATTCTTCCCCCTCAGAGGCAGCAGGAGCGGCTGCTTTCTTTGATACGCAGCTCCGTCGTCGAGGACGAGGGCGCCGTCTTCCGTGCCGTTATACGCACCGTAATAGAGACGCTTTATCTCTGCATCCGGGTCGTCGTCGTCGATCGGAGGCACCGTCGGCACTTCTATCAGCGATCCGCCACGGCTGCTCCCGGCGTTCGGTCCCGGCAGGACCGCCTCAGCCGCTGCCGTATCCGTCTCCGTTTCGGACGTACCCGCGCATCCGCCGCATAAGAGAAGCTGCGAAAGCAGAAGCACCGATACGAGCGCCGACGCGCAGATGCGCCTTGTTTTTGCTTTTTTCATATTATTTATCACCGCCTTTGTTTTTTCAATACCACGACCAAGAAGTCCACACGCCGTCGACCGCGACCGTCGTATGCCAGATCACATCCCACTCGCCCGTCTCTATATCGCAGGCACACATATAGTTGGCCGTGCCGGTATTTTTGCACGTCTCGGGGTTTTTGTACTGATGTCCGTAGAAAATGACCTTCCCGTCCGCGATGTCGAAGATATCGTAAAACGACGTCCCGCAGTCGGAAAAGCAGACCTCGCTTTCGTCATTTTCCGCGTCATACCGATATAGCGTACCGCCGTCATAAGAGAAGACGTCCGCGACCCTGCCGCCGAGCTCGATTTTTCCGAGGTCTTTATAGTCCCAAAGCGTATAGTATAAGTCACCGTCATACGGTTTGCAGCGGCACACATCCGTCGCCACGAGCTTTGCTCCCGCGCCCGTATCGTCAAGGTCGACGGAATACATGTCGCAGACGGACATCGTCGATATCGGCGCATCGTCGCTCGCCTTGCGGTCGTTGACGGCGTAATAGAGGCGCCCGCCGTCAACAAAAGCATTGAGAGTAGGCATAAAATCCCCGCAGTCGTATTCTTCTCTCACATCGGAAAGCGAAAGATCGCAGCTTTTTATTTTACCTCTGCCCGTTATGTAATAGACCCTGCCGTTCCAAATGCCTATGACCGACGAGGGCGAGTCCTCGTCGACCTCCGAATATTCCCCGGTTTCAAGATCGAGCACACCTGCGGCTGTCTTTGAATAATAGTCGGCGGTGAGATAGATCTTTCCGTCCAAACAGTATGCGTTTTTCACTGTGTCACAGTAAAGCTCCGCCAAAATGCTGCCCTCTCCGGTCATAACGTCGTATACTCTTACGACGAGTGAGCCCTCGTTTGCTTCGTCGGAAACAAGACCGTTGTTTTCAAACTTACCGTGGGAGCCGAACGTGAACACAAGCGGGTCGTCCCTCCCATCCGGCTTGACGACAAGGGTTGAGGCGGCGTAGTACGATATTGCGGGGCAGTTGTTGTCGGAGTGCTCGCAGAGCGGATCATAGCATGCGTAATATGCTTCTCCCGGGTCGTCAAGATATGCGCACGCAAGGGGCCAGTTCCCGAAGAAAGCGTCCTTGAGCCACGTAAAATATACCGCCCCGTCCGCATAATGCTGCGAGGAATAAACTACCCCGTCATGCGGGAATATGCTCTCTTTTGCGCACCCCGAAAGCGGGAGCACAGACAGCATCAAACCGAGCGCCGCAGCTCTCAAAAGTGTTCTTTTGCGATGTTTTGATGTCATGCACTTCATTTTTTCGGCGTCCTTTCATGCTACGTAAAGCGATAATATACCTCATGCATGGCGATACTGCATTTTTCCGTGATCCGGCGGCGTATCCGCCACATACTTTTTTATCACATAATACTATATCACACGTAGTATGCTCTTGTCAAGCGTAAATCGAAATAAGCGGAATATTTTCACATATGCAGAAGATTCACCACACTTTCCGCTTTGCGAAAAGTGTAAGACGGCTTCGAGTGCAACGAGAAGACGTTACACAAACATTTCCGCGATGTGAAAGCGCCGTCGGCAAAGTTATGGTAACGAGCCGTAAGGCTTCGCAACTCCACCTATGCGCACAACGCTCGTTCGATGTTCGGCGCTGTAGCAAACGGGCGTCGTGCCGTAGGCTTCGCAGCTCCACCTATGCGCAACATACTCATGCGCTGCTCGGCACTCCCAGCGTTAAACGGAGACACGACGCTCGGACGGCGCTCTCGCCCCGTCGCGAGGGAGCTGTTATGCCAAAGCGATAACGCGGTCTGCGCCCTGTTGCCTTTTATGACGCTGACTCGATAACATCGACGAACACACGGGAGCCTCTTTCGGGTTCGACAAGGGGGACTTTCTTGCGAGAAAGTCCCCCTTGTCAAAAACCTATTTGTAGGTGTGAAAGACGTCACCACGTCAGGTAGTAAAAGGTAGCTGCCGGTGGGTGCAGACTGTACGAACATCCGCGGTGAGCGGCAGTTCGCAGCTATGGCAACGGGCGAGCGATAACGTGAAAAGTAAAAAAACAATACATAAATTTGTGAAAAACACTTGACAAATCACGAAAAATGTGGTATAATATAGGCAGTTAAGGAGATACGGTACGCGAAGGTGAGGCGAGGGCATTGACGCGGAAAGTACGGAAGATGGGTGTTGCGGACGCGGAAAGAGTTTTGAAAAGTGCGGGCAGGCTTTTCAAAAGTTTTTGCGGCGAAAAGTTCACCGCTCAAACTGTATGATTACAATAGAAGTGTTACAGAAAGGGAAAAAGAGTGGCGAAAGAGAAAAACCTGTGATACAGTAAGGTTGCTGAAGCCAACTGTGTACAGGAGGATCTCAATCGCCATGAAAAGTGTAACACAAGAAGTACTATATCGTCAAGCCCTAATTTTGTATGCAGAAAAACACGGAGTAACAAAAGCGGCGATCAGGTACAAGACAAACCGACAGTATATCTATCGTTGGATGCGTCGGTATGACGGAACGAAGGCTTCCCTGCAAAACCGCTCACGTCGACCGCACCACCATCCGAATCAGCATACGGAAGAAGAATTACAGCTGATAGGAAACATGAGACGCCGCAACCCAAACGCGGGACTCGTCGTATTCTGGGTAAAGCTTCGCCAACGTGGCTACACACGCTCGATCACTGGACTGTACCGTGTGCTTCGCAGGCAAGGCGAGATGGCTGTAAAACCGCCGAATCCGAAGTATGTGCCTAAACCGTATGAGCAGATGCAGTATCCCGGGCAGAGAGTCCAGATCGACGTGAAATTCGTGCCGGAGTCATGCCTTGTGGGCGAGGCAAAAGGCAAGAAATTTTACCAGTATACTGCCATAGATGAGTACTCAAGATTCCGTTATCTCGAAGCCTTCGAGGAACACAGCACATACAGTTCCACCGAATTTTTAGAGCATCTTATCAAGGCGTTTCCGTTCAAGATCGAGTGTGTTCAGACTGACAATGGCGCGGAGTTCACCAAGCGCCTGCTGCAGCAGGCGCGTCCGACGCCCACGATGTTCGAGGCGCGCCTCGAACATCGTGGCATCAAGCACAAGCTCATCAGACCTTACACTCCACGCCACAATGGCAAAGTTGAGCGCTCACACCGCAAAGACAACGAATACTTCTACGCTACCCACAAATTCTACTCTTTCAACGATTTCAAAAAGCAGCTTGCTGTTCACAGCTACAAATACAACAATTTTCCCATGCGCCCTCTCGGCTGGCTCTCGCCTCGTGAATTTTTACATAATTTCTTTGTAACACTTCATTGACAAACATACATGCGGCGAAAAGTTCACCGCTCAAACACACTTGACAACGGTGCATTATCATAGTAAAATATAGACAGCAAAAAATATTTTTTTCACATAAAGGAGACGATCTTATGGACCAGTGCAAAGAAAAGGCGCTGCGCCGGACCGCAGCCGACGTGCGTCTCGGCATCATCGAAGCCGTTTACAACGCCAAGTCGGGTCATCCGGGCGGTTCGCTCTCGATCGCGGACGTGCTCACATACCTCTACTTCGAGGAAATGAACATAGACCCCAAGAATCCGAAGTGGGAGGACCGCGACCGCTTCGTGCTTTCGAAGGGTCATACGTCGCCCGCCCTCTACTCCGTGCTCGCGCATCGCGGCTACTTCCCCGTCGAGGACCTGCCGACGTTCCGTCACACGGGCAGCTATCTCCAGGGTCACCCCGATATGAAGGGCGTACCGGGCGTCGATATGTCGTCGGGCTCGCTCGGACAGGGCTTCTCCGTCGCATGCGGAATGGCGCTCGCGGCTAAGCTGTCGGGCAAGTCGTACCGCGTATACACCGCCGTCGGCGACGGCGAGAGCGAGGAGGGTCAGATATGGGAGGCTGCGATGTTCGCCGCTCACTATCACCTCGACAATCTCGTTCTCATCATCGACTGGAACGGACTGCAGATCGACGGACGCATCACGGACGTCATGAATCCGACGCCGCACGACGAAAAGCTGCGCGCGTTCGGCTGGAACGTCATCTCCATCGACGCGCACGATTTTAACGCAATCGAGGCAGCGTTCGCGCTCGCTCGCGGACACAAGGGACAGCCGACCGCCATCATTGCCAAGTCGACGAAGGGCAAAGGAGTCTCGTTCATGGAAGATCAGGCGGGCTGGCACGGCAAAGCGCCGAATGCGGAGCAGTACGAGGTCGCGAAAGCGGAGCTCACAGCCGCGCGCGACGCTATATAAATAAGGAGGACGACTGAAATGGCAGAAGCAATAGCGACAAGAGAAGCATACGGCAAGGCGCTCGCCGAATTCGGCGCCAAGTACGATAAGCTCGTCGTCCTCGACGCCGACCTCGCAAACGCGACGAAGACGGATACGTTCAAGAAGGTGTTCCCGGGGCGCCACTTCGACTGCGGCATCGCGGAAGCGAACATGATGTGCGTGGCGGCGGGACTTTCGACAGCGGGCTATATCCCGTTCGCGTCCACGTTCGCGATGTTCGCGTCCGGGAGAGCGTTCGAGCAGGTGCGCAATTCGATCGGTTATCCGCACCTGAACGTCAAGATCGGCGCGACGCACGCGGGCATCACGGTCGGTGAGGACGGCGCGTCCCATCAGTGCAACGAGGACATCGCCCTCATGCGCACTATCCCCGGCATGACGATAATCAACCCGTCCGACGCGGTCGAGGCGCGCGCGGCGGTCGAGGCGGCAATCAACTACTACGGCCCCGTCTACATGCGCTTCGGCAGAATGGCGGTGCCGGTCATAAACGACACGCCCGACTACAAATTCGAGCTCGGCAAGGGCATACAGCTCGCGGACGGGAAAGACGTCACGATCATCGCGACGGGACTGTGCGTCGAGCCGGCGCTCCGCGCACGCGAGCTGCTCGCAAACGAGGGGGTATCGGCGCGCGTCGTCAACATCCACACGATAAAGCCGCTCGACGAGGAGATCGTCCTGCGCGCGGCGGCGGAGACGGGCGCGATCGTGACGGCGGAGGAGGCGACCGTTATCGGCGGTCTCGGCGGCGCCGTGGCGGAGCTTCTCTCCGAGAAGCGCCCAACGCCGGTCGTAAAACTCGGCGTCAACGACGTGTTCGGCAAGTCGGGACCGGCGAAGGAACTCGTCGTTCTGTTCGGGTTCACGGCGGAGAATATCGCCGCGAAGGCGAAAGCGGCTATCGCGCTCAAATAATAGGCAAAAGGTGCAAAAATCCGTGGAGATTTGACAAAATCTCCACGGATATCTTGCAATTTCGGGTAAAATGCGCTATAATTTATTATAGAAATAACGGACGGAGCTGGCGCTCCTCCATCGCGGCGTCGAGCGCGTCGGGCAAAAGCGAAAACTCCGCGACGAGCGAATGAGGCTTTCGCGCCACGTCGTCCTGACGCATCGGCACGAAATAGACGTGCTTGCGCACGCACATCTCGCCGATATTGGACAGATTGCCCGCGAGGGCGTCGTTGGTGGCGAGCGCGAGCAGGAGCGGACGGTCGCAGCGCAGATGCGCCTTGCACGCCATCGTCACGGGCGTATCCGTGACCGAATGCGCGAGCTTGGCGAGCGTGTTGCCCGTACACGGGCAGACGACGAGCGCCTCAAGCGGACGCGCGGGACCGAGCGGCTCCGCGTCCCGTATCGTCAAAACGGG
>CANQMJ010000123.1 GCA_947624945.1 uncultured Clostridia bacterium
GCCGACGGCTCCGCCGGCACATACACGGACACGGAGACGTGCTCGCGGTCCGCGTTCAGCACCGACTCGTCGATGAGGTCGCCGTATACGCCGTCGAGTATGAGCTCGTCGAGATCGCCGTAATCCTCTACCTGTATCCTCGCGTCCGCCATGCTCATCACCGCGCACATTAAGTCGAGCAGCTCCCGCCGCCCGCTCGCCTTGATTTGAGTCCAGTTATCAGTCATATGGTTTTTAGCGAGAGGGAAACTTTTTGAGAAAAGTTTCCCTCTCGCGCTCTCCCTTCAAAAACTTTTACTACTATTTTTTCTTTGTTACAAAGCAAACGAAAACAATATTTTTAGAGATAGCTTAAGATAATCACTAATCGGTCCGCTTTTGGAGAAGGCAGCATCTCCTCACTTCGTTCGGAGTTGCCACACTTTTCGCAAAGCGAAAAGTGTCGGAGGTTTGGAGCGTAAGCGACAAAACTCCTACCTTTCTACAAAAAGGGGTCCCCGAATAAAAAAGTTTTCCTCTCTGTTTCATATTCAAAAACTTTTACTGCTTCTTACTTATTATCCTTATCGAACAGCTTGCGGAACTTTTTGCGCTTCGAATAATTGTTCTCGCCGCACGACGCTGCAAAGTCGGAGAGCAGCTTTTTCTGCTGCGACGTAAGATTCTTCGGCACCTCGATATTGACGGTGAAGTGCAGGTCTCCCTTGCGCGACGGACTGTTCACGTTCTGTATGCCGCGTCCGCGCAGGATGAACTCTGTGCCAGTCTCTGTGCCCTCGGGGATATCGTAGTCGACGGGACCCTCGAGCGTCGGGACCTTTATCGTCGCGCCGAGCGTCGCCTCGGTGAACGTGACGGGGACTTCGCAATATATGTTGAAGCCGTCGCGTTCGAACGTCGAATGAGCCCTGACGCCGACGGTGATGACGAGATCGCCGGCGGGACCGCCGTTGCGACCCTCGTCGCCCTCGCCGCGCAGCGCGATGCGCTGACCGTTGTCGATGCCGGCGGGAATTGAGACTTCTATCTTGCGCGTTATCTTGACATAGCCCTTGCCGCGGCAGTTTTTGCACGGCGACTTGATTATCTTGCCCGTACCGCGGCACGCGTCGCACGCGTGCGACGTCTGCATCACGCCGAACGGCGTGCGCTGCGTCGACGTGACCTGACCCGTGCCGTGGCAGACGGAGCACGTCTCGGGGCTCGTGCCCTTTTCGGCGCCCGTGCCGCCGCAGTCGGAGCATTTGACGATCTGACCGTAGCTTATCTCGCGTTTGCAGCCGAACGCTGCCTCCTCGAAGCTGATGAGCACCGACTGCGCGACGTCGCCGCCGCGTACGGGCGCGTTGCGTCTGCGTTCACTGCCGCCTCCCCCGAAGCCGCCGAAACCGCCGAAGCCTCCGCCGAAAATGCTCGACAAAATGTCGCCGAAATCGAAGTCGGACGCGTCAAATCCTACGCCGCCCTTTGACGGGTCGAAGGCGTCGTGACCGAACTGGTCGTACTGCGAGCGCTTATTCGGGTCGGAAAGCACGCCGTAAGCCTCGTTTATCTCCTTGAACTTCGCCTCGGCTTCCTTGTCGCCGGGGTTCATGTCGGGGTGATACTTCTTCGCCAGCGTGCGGTACGCGCGCTTCAGCTCGTCATCCGTGGCCGTCTTGGATACGCCCAAAACCTCATAATAATCGCGTTTGTCTGCCATAAGTACGTTCCTTTGATCAAGGTTTGATGATGAGGGGGAAACTTCTTATAAGAAGTTTCCCCCATAGGACCCCGTTCAAGAATTATTATATAAGGGTTCGGGGCTGACCCTCGGGATCATTTGTCTGTCTTATCCTCGTAGTCGGCGTTGTAGTATGTGTCGCCGCCGTTATTGCCGTTGCCCGCGTTCGGGTCGGTATAACCCGCGCCAGGATTCGGACCTGCGCCCGGCTGACCCTGCGATTGCGACTGCGACTGTGCGTACAGCTTTTCCGCTATCGGATAGAACGCCTTCTGGAGCGCTTCCGTCTCCGCCTTTATCGCCGCTTCGTCATTGCCTGACAGCGTCGTGCGCAGCTTTTCTATCGCCGCCTTGACCGACGACTTCTCGTCCTCGGTGACCTTGTCGCCGAGATCTGACAGCGTCTTTTCTGTCTGGAATATCATGCTCTCCGCCGCATTCTTCGCGTCGATAAGGTCGCGCTTCTTCTTGTCCTCCTCGGCGTATCTCTCCGCATCCTTGACGGCGCGGTCGATATCCTCTTTGGACATGTTCGTCGACGACGTGATCGTTATATGCTGCTCGCGGCCGGTGCCCTTATCCTGCGCTGTTACGTTGACGATGCCGTTGGCGTCGATGTCGAACGTGACCTCTATCTGCGGGACTCCGCGCGGAGCGGCGGGGATGCCGTCGAGCATGAATCTTCCGAGCGTCGTATTGTCGGCTGCCATGGAGCGTTCGCCTTGGAGCACGTGGACCTCGACCGACGTCTGACCGTCGGCGGCTGTTGAGTAGACTTGGCTCTTTTTGACGGGTATCGTCGTATTTCTGTCGATTATCTTATTGAATACGCCGCCGAGCGTCTCGATACCGAGCGACAGCGGGGTGACGTCGAGCAGGAGCAGATCCTTGACGTCGCCGCCGAGCACGCCGCCCTGGATAGCGGCGCCGATGGCGACGCACTCGTCGGGGTTGATGCCCTTGAACGGCTCCTTGCCGATGAAGCTGCGGATAGCGTCCTGAACGGCGGGGATACGCGTCGAGCCGCCGACGAGGAGCACCTTATCGACCTGCGACACGGAAAGACCCGCGTCGGAGAGGACCTGACGCGTCGGGCCCATCGTCTTTTCGACGAGGTCTGCGGTCAGCTCGTTGAACTTCGCTCTTGTGAGCGTCGCGTCGAAATGCTTCGGGCCTGTCGCGTCCGCGGTGATGAACGGCAGATTGATATTTGTCGACGTCATGCCGGACAGCTCGATCTTAGCCTTTTCCGCTGCCTCCTTGAGGCGCTGGAGCGCCATTCTGTCGCGGCGAAGGTCGATGCCGGCGTTCTCCGCCATGAACTGCTCCGCTATCCAGTCGATGACGCGCTGGTCGAAGTCGTCGCCGCCGAGGCGGTTATTGCCGGCTGTTGCGAGCACCTCGAACACGCCGTCGGATATTTCGAGCAGCGAGACGTCGAACGTACCGCCGCCGAGGTCGAATATCATGACCTTCTGGTCGGCCTTTTCCTTGTCGACGCCGTACGCGAGAGCGGCCGCCGTCGGCTCGTTGATGATGCGCTTTACGTCGAGACCCGCGATCTTGCCCGCGTCCTTCGTCGCCTGACGCTGCGCGTCGGAGAAGTATGCGGGAACGGTGATGACGGCATCGGTGACCGTCGTGCCGAGATAAGCCTCGGCGTCCGCCTTCAGCTTCGACAGTATCATCGCCGATATCTGCTGCGGCGTGTAATCCTTGTCGTCGATGTGCACCTTGCGCGACGTGCCCATGTCGCGCTTGATGGACATGATGGTGCGGTCGGGGTTCGTTATCGCCTGACGCTTCGCCACCTGACCGACGAGACGCTCGCCCGTCTTCGTGAACGCGACGACGGAAGGCGTCGTCCTGTTGCCTTCGGGGTTCGGTATAACGGTGGGCTCGCCGCCCTCGTAAACCGCTACGCATGAATTCGTCGTCCCCAGGTCTATGCCTATGATCTTACCCATTTTATTGCCTCCGGATTTGATTTAATTATTTTTCTCGGGGAGGAAACTTTTTGAAAAAAAGTTTCCTCCCCGGACCCCTCTTTCAAAAACTTTTCCTACCTTTTAATTATTTTGGCTTGATTGGTTTGATTGATTGATTTTACTAAACCGATTGATTTACTGCGACTTGCCCGTTTATTTTTCGCCTGCGACCGTCACCGCCGCATACCGCAAGACCTTATCGCCGCGTCTGTATCCGCGCTGGAGCACCGCCACAACTTTTCCGGGCTCGCACTCCGCATCCTCGACCATCATCACCGCCGAATGCTTCGTCGGGTCGAACTCGTCGCCGGGTTCGCCGAACTGCTCGACGCCGAGCGACGTCAGCACGTCGGGGACGTTTTTGAGTATCAGCTTTACGCCGTCCGCAAGCTTTTCGGGATCCGTGTACTGCGACGCGCGGTCGAGATTGTCGAGCAGCGGCAAGAGCTTACCGAGCGCGTCCGCATAAGCGTCGCCGTAAATGCCTTCGCGCTCCTTGGCGCTGCGCTTGCGGAAATTGTCGTACTCGGCGGCGAGCCGCATGTATTTGTCCGTCGTCTCGGAGAGTTTTTCCTCGAGCTCACGCTCGCGCTTCGACTGCTTGTCGTGCTTTTTGTCCTTGTGCTTGTCGCCGTCGGACTTCACCTCGGATTTTCCCGTATCCGCCGCGCTGTCGGTGCTTGCCGTATCGCCGGTATTTTCAGTTTGAGCTTCGTTTGCCGCACCTTCCGCGCCCGAGTTCTCGGCAGCCGCAGCCTCGTCCGGCTTCACACCGTCTGTCGCTTCCGTTTCCTTCTTTTCTTCATCCATGATGTACCTCTGTATAGTCACTGACCGTTGTTATTATTATCCGCCTCCGTCGCCTTCATTCCCGGGCGGCAGAGCTTTGTCGGCGGCGCCCTGACCGTCGCGCGAGACTGCGTCCGAAATGCTGCCCGCGAGCCCTTCGATGAGCGTCATGACGCGCGAATAATCCATTCTGCGCGGACCGATGACGCCGATTGCGCCGACGACCTCGCCGTTGTGCTTGATGGTGCGGAACACTATCGAGGAATTGCCGCCCGCGTCGACGTTGTTTTCGCTGCCGATGTAGACGTTGACGCCGTTGTCGTCGCCGTCCGACACGAGCTTGACGATGTCGTCGCGTCTGTCGAGCATCGAAAGAATGTCCTTGACCGCGCCGATGTCGGAGTATTCGGGGTATTGCAAGAGATTGTTGACGCCGTCGACCTTGACCTCGCCGCCCGACCCGCCGCGCATAGCCTCGTAAACGTCCTTCATGACGCCGTTCGCAAGCTCGCCGTATATGCCGAGCTCGTCGCGCATCTTCATTATGACGGGCAGCGTTATCTTGTCTGCGGCGACGCCGGACGCGTATGTGTTCAGCGTTTTCGCGACGGCGGCCGCGCCGTCGGCGTCGAGCTTTTGCGCGCTGTAAACGCGCGCCGTTTTGATGCTGTCGTCGGAGAGTATCATCACGAGCAGAAGCTCGTGCTCGCCGAGAAGCACCGTCTCGTATCTGCGAACCGTCTGCGCCGAACGCCGCGGCGTGACTGCGAGGGCGGTGTAGTTCGTCATCGCGCTTGCCAGCTTCGTCGCCGTATCAAGCAGACCGTCGAGCTCGGACATTTTCGCGGCGGCGACCGCGTTGAGCGTTTCGAGCTCGCGCGTCGTCATTTGATAGCGGTCACGAAGCCAGTCGACGTAGAAGCGGTAGCCGAGCTCGGTCGGGACGCGTCCCGACGAGGTGTGAGGCGATTCGAGGTAGCCGCGCTCCTCGAGCGCAGCCATTTCGTTTCTTATCGTCGCCGACGAATACTCGCGTCCGCCTATATTGGTGAGCGATTTCGAGCCGACGGGCTCGCCGTTTTTGATATGGCTGTCGACGACGGCTCGCAGGATGAGCCGCTGCCGCTCCGTAAGCTCGCCGCCGTCCGGACGGACGGTATCGAGCGCCGCATCGTTACTGTTTGCCACGGTCGCGCCTCGCTCAGTTTGAATTTTAGCACTCAAGCACTCCGAGTGCTAATCTCGAGTATAATTTACCACTGCCGCGGTGATTTGTCAAGGGGTGCGGGGGATTTTTTTGAAAAAAGTTTGCAAAAACCGCAGCGGCGTAAAACTCCCGTTTTTGCACATATTGTACTATGTTTTTCCTTTATCTATTTATCGGACTCATCGCTTCCGCCGATTCAAACCCGCCGTCCAAGCTTCACCACACTTTTCGCGAAGCGAAAACGTGTCGCAGGTCGGCGCGTCAGCGACGAACTGCCGCGCACCGCGCTCGTGCGATGCCCGGCGCGACACGGCTCGACAAAGACACGACGCTTCGACGGCGCAGTCGACACGCCGCGAGGGAGCTGTTCGCAGACTCCTCCCGCCCAACCCACGAACACCTCTTTCCCTTAACCGCCTATATTATACCACATTTTTTATGATTTGTCAAGTGCTTTTCACAAATTTATGATTTTTACGTAATCGATCACCCGTATCCAAACTCACATCTCCGCTCACCGCGGATGTACGTGCAGCCTGTACCTACCGGCAGCTACCTTTGACTACCTGACGTGGTGACGTCTTTCACACCATTCAACCGGTTTTTGACAAGGGGGACTTTCTCGCAAGAAAGTCCCCCTTGTCGAACCCGAAAGAGGCTCCCGTGTGGCGTCGATGTGATTGAATCGGCGGCAAGAGAGGCGTCGGGGCGTAGACCGCGTTATCGCTTCGGCATAACAGCTCCCTCGCGACGGGGCGACAGCGCCGTCGAGACGTCGTGTCTTCGTCGGACGATGGGAGCGTCGGACATCGCACGAGTATGGTGCGTGAATTTGACGCTGCGAAGCCTACGGCGCGACGCCCGTTTGCGGCAGTTCGTCGCTGCCGCGCCGACCGGCGGTGCGGTGCCCCGCTTTCCGAAACTTTCGGAGAAAGTTTCTCCGTGCAAAAAATGTTTACAATTCCGCATTTATATGGTACAATATATCCGTAAAGGCAGGTGTATTTATTATGGATAACAAAATGTTCGACCTTAGCGGCAGAGTCGCGCTCGTCACGGGCGCCGCATACGGCATCGGCTTCGCCATCGCGGAGGCGCTCGCCGAAGCGGGCGCGAAAATAGCGTTCAACTGCCGCTCGCAGGCACATCTCGACGCGGCTCTCGCCGACTATGAAAAGCTCGGCATCGACGCCAAAGGCTACATTTGCGACGTCACCGACGAAAAAGCGGCGGCGGCGATGGTAGCCGATATCGAGAAAACGCTCGGCAAAATAGACATTCTCGTCAACAACGCGGGCATAATCAAGCGCATACCGATGCACGAGATGGCGGTCGAGGAATTCAGGCAGGTCGTCGACATCGACCTTGTCGCGCCATACATCATGGCGAAGGCGGTACTCCCGTCGATGATGGAGCGCGGACGCGGCAAGATCATCAACGTCTGCTCGATGATGAGCGAGCTCGGCCGCGAGACGGTGTCCGCGTACGCGTCCGCGAAGGGCGGACTCAAGATGCTGACGCGCAACATCGCGTCCGAATACGGCAAATACGGCATACAGTGCAACGGCATCGGTCCCGGCTACATCGCGACGCCGCAGACGGCGCCGCTCCGCGAGC
>CANQMJ010000124.1 GCA_947624945.1 uncultured Clostridia bacterium
GCTTACGCCGGTCGTCGCCTCATCTGTTTTAGGTATCGTCGGATAAAGCGAGATACCGTATAAAACAGAAAGGATTGACCGGCAAATGAAATTCATAAAAACAATAATAAAAAACGTAAAAAGCATCATGTGGCTCATCGGAGCCTATTTTAAGTACGGCAAATTCGTCGTGCTGTTCGGACTGTTCGCAAACGGTCTTATCTGGCCGCTCCGCGACGTGATATCGGTATATCTGCCGCAGTTAGTCGTCGACGCGCTCGACGAGGGACATTCGCTTCTGTACGTCGTCGCGCTTATGCTGGGACTGCATGCGGTGGCGTATGTCGCATACATAACACACGACATGCTGTGGGATTACGTCGAGCTCGTAGGCGGCGAGCGCGTCAAGCTCGCGCTTAAGCGTCAGGTCTACGAAAAGGCGAAGAGCACCGACTACGAGTGCATAGACGACCCGAAGTTCTACGACAAGTACAAGTGGGCGATGGACAACTACGCGGACAAGGCGGGCGAGGCAGTACAAATGCTGAATTATCTCGTGCGCGGCGTCGTCGCGATATCGGCGCTGGCGGCGATAATCGCGTCGGTGTCGCCGTGGGTGGTGCTGATCGTCGCCGCATATGGGATAATCAGGACTGCGTTCCACTTACAGTACAACAAGCTCGACCTCGAGCGCGACGAAAAGACAGTGAAGCCGAACAGGCGGCTCGATTACATTCACAGAGTGTTCTACATGAAGGACTATGCGTCCGACATGCGCTCGACGAGGCTGTCGGGACGCTCGATGTCGTACTACGACAAATACGCGGGCGAAAAGCTCGCGGTGATGAGCGGCGTGCAGAAAAAATATGTGCGGCTCGAGTTCATACAGCGCGTGTTCAACGTGGTGTCGCAGTTTATGACGATGTTCCTTATCGTTTTGTCGTTTTACCGCGGCGAGATCGAGAACGCGGCTATGCTCATTACGCTGTTCATGGCGGCGAACACGCTCGATATCGACATCTGGGACATCATGGATGTGATAAAGGGCTTTGACAAGGTGGCGAATTACGGTGTGCGCGTGCGCGAGTTCTTCGATCTGCCGACGAAGATAGAGAGCGCGGACGCTGCGCCCGCCGATGCGAAAAGCGCGCCTGACGGCGCGTTTACGGTGGAGCTGCGCGACGTGTCGTTCCGTTACACGGACGGCGGTCCGTATGTGCTGCGGCACATGAACCTGACGGTCCGTGCGGGCGAAAGGCTCGCGGTCGTCGGCGAGAACGGAGCGGGGAAGTCGACGCTCGTGAAGCTGCTTTTGCGTCTCTACGACGTGACGGAGGGGGCGATATTCGTCGACGGTGTCGACATACGCGACTACGACATACACGAGCTGCGCGCGAAGGTGGGCGTTGCGTTTCAGAACACGAACATATACGCTATGACGTTCGCTGAAAATGTGACGTTGTCACACGAAGCTGACGAGGCGACGATATCGGATCTCGTCGACAGGCTGTCGCTGCGCGCTGTGCTCGACAAGAATTCGGCGTCGCTCGACTCCGAGATGACGCGCGAATTTGACGAGAGCGGTATGGTGCTGTCGGGCGGCGAGGCGCAAAAGGTGGCGATAGCGCGGCTTTACACGTATGATTACGGTATGCTGATGCTCGACGAGCCGTCGTCGGCGCTCGACCCGATAGCGGAGTACGAGATGAACCGCATGATAGTCGGCAGCACGCGCGGCGCGACGACGCTCTTGATCGCGCACAGGCTGTCGAGCGTCCGCGATATGGACCGCATCGTCGTCGTAGACGGCGGACGCGTCGCCGAGTCGGGCACGCACGACGAGCTGATGTCGAAGCGCGGCATCTACGCCGAAATGTTCGACAAGCAGGCGGAAGGGTATATTGCATAATAATAGTTTTCTTCCCCCCGACCCCTATTTTCAAGAACTTTTGTTACAGGTTTTTCTTTTTTATAAAGCTATCGAAAACAATATCTTCAGGGCGTACTTTAGATAATCACTAATCGGTCCGCTTTTGGAGGAGCGCGAGGAACCTTTTACTAAAAGGTTCTTCGCATATGAAAAAAGTTTCTCTCTTGCATTTTTCAAGAATTTTTATTACAAGTTTTTCTTTTGACAAATCAAACGGAAATGATAATTTTGGAGATAGCTTGAGATATGCACTATTTAGTCCGCTTTTGGCGAAGTAGGGGACACCTTTTACAAAAAGGGGTCCCCGAAAAAAAGAAGCTTTCTTCTCGTACTTTTTCAAAAACTATTATTACTGTTTTTTTAACAAATCTAACGAAAATAATATCCTCGGAGATGGCTTAAGATAACCACTAATCGGTCCGCTTTTGTGCGAGGAGTATCTCCTCACTGCGTTCGGACCTCCCACCTTTCTACAAAAAGGGTTCCCAAAAAAGAAGCTTTCCTCTATTCGCTGTGGCACGCGGCGTCGACGCATAGTACGACTGCGAGCACGTCGAGCTCCTGCATGTCGTAACGCTCGTTTGTCGCGATCTCGTACGTGTCGCCCCATGTGAACCACTGCTTCGATACGGTCGCGACTATGTTGCCCGCGCTGTCGGTGATCGTGTATTCGTGGTCGGTGAAATCGCCCTCGACGGTCCAACCGAGACCGTCGACGGTGTAACGGCAGAAGAAAAACGTGAAATTTTTACGTACCGTGCCGGCAAAAACGCCGTCGCCGCCGCCGCGGTAGAGTTCATATGCGGGCATCCACGTGAGTACACGCTGACTTATGTAGTATAGCTCGCGGTCAAAGCCGTCGGTGATGTGCAGCTTCTTGCCCCATGTGAAGACGTCGCCGTATACATAGTACCGCGCGTTGCCGTATTCGTCGCAGACGTCGAATTTGTCGCCCCACGTAAAAACATGCTGACGTATATACAGTTTCATTTTCGCACCTCCTTTGGTGGTACGTATATTATAGCATGCTTTTATAATGCTGTCAAGAGACTGCGTAAAAATAATATGAGATTGTACAACGCGTTTTTGCGCACGCAAAAAAGAGCCGCACACGCGGCTCTTTTTTATATCTCTGTCAATCGGCAAGCTGCGCCCGCCTGAAGTCGGGGTCGGCGAAGTAGAATGTCACGTTATCTTCGCCCGCGTCATAAAGCTGCTCGACGCAGGATTTAATATCGCGGTTTGCGGCGCTGAACTCGACGCCGGTCATGACATAGTGCGGATCTTCGGTCTCTTTGCTGTCCTGTTCTACGAGCGCATCTCTGAGCACATCGTAGAATTCATCGACGGTGTAAAGCGGCTGTTTGCCGTCGAGCGTTACGCTTCCGTACCATACGGCGACGCTTCCGTCTTCACGCATGCCCACGATGTCGAGAAAGAAGTAAATTGTTTTGACCTCTATTTTGTCCGACGAGAATATTTCGTAGAATTTTTCATATGTTGCCGCGTCAGACGTGCCGTTCCATAAAAGCTCGACGGTGTTTTCTTCGTCTGGTTTTTCGTCGTTCATGATAGTCTCATAAATCGAGTTCTCGAACGCTTCGCGCTCCTCGACCGTCATCTTGGCGTATATCGCCGCGTCGCTTATGAGAAGCGGCGAATTTTTGAGCTCGCCGCCGACTATGGCGGCAACGCCGAACACGAGCGCCAGCGCCATCGCCGCGCCGACAGTGCGCTTTACGGCGTTTTCGCGCCGCATGCGTTTCTGATTTTCGTATTCGTCTCTTTTTTCAAGCGCTTCGTGCGCGATCTCTTCACAGCTTTTCATTTGTAAATTCCTCCCTGATTAGTTCGTTTTTCAGCGCCGCCTTTGCGCGGTAGAGCAGGTTTGCGACCTGACGCTCGTTTTTGCGCATGACGGCTGCGATCTGCTTCGTGCCGAGGTCGTCGAAATATGACAGATACAAAACCTGCCTGTAATCGGCGTGCAGACGCGACATCGCGCGGTGAAGGCGCACTTTTTCCTCCTCGCGTATGCATTCTTCCTCGAGACTTTCCTCCTCCGACGATATCTCAAGCTCGTCGACGGGCGTGTCCGCGACGTTCTTTTTTTTGCGGTACGCGTCGACGGCGACATTATGTGCGACGCGGTACAGCCACGTCTTGAACGTACACTTGCCGTAGAAGCGCGGCTTTTTCGCCGCTAACTTCACGAACGTGTCCTCCATCAGTTCTTCCGCGTCGACGGCGTCGCCGGTGAACGAATAAAGATAAAGCGTCAGCCCGTCGCGGAACTCGCGCACCAAAAGCTCGAACGCGCCGTCGTCGCCGGAAACGTAGCGGCTGTAATACTCCGCACCCGCATCCGCGTCTTTATCCGTGACAGCAGTCGGTATCGTATCGGCGGTATCGGTCATATCCATGCTCTGCCTCCTTCTTTTTTATTGTCCGGACACCATTTAGACGTATGCGGCGCACCCGTTATCTCAGTAAAATTATAATTTTTCGAAAAATTTCTATCAAGTGCTTTTCCTGCGTTCAAATGACAAGTTTCCGACGGAAGTTTATTTTGACTTGCCCCATATTATTCGATATGGACAGTGCGGCACACCACCAAAACCGAATAAATAGCGTATGACAAAACAAGCGCGGAGGTGCCGCGCTTGTTTTTCTCTCACCCGTTCGTGTCGGGAACAATTTCGTAAACCGACTTTTCGATGTCGGTCACGGTCACATTCTGCGTATCCGATGTGGTGACATCGGCTCGAAGAAGCAGCAAAACCAAGATCTGAAAAATAAATAACAGCGCCAGCACAATGATTATCACTTTCAGGATGCGGCGGGAACGGCGGTTTTTGATCGCAAGCTGCTCGTTGATCCTTGAAAGCTGCTCCGCAATGTTGTTTGCGTCCTCCGTGCCGTCGATTTTCGCCCCGAGCAGCTCGGTCACGGTCACATCCAGAACATCGGCCAACCGAACGAGCATGTCCGCGTCGGGCACCGATAAATTCTTTTCCCATTTTGAAACTGTCTGCCGCACTACATGAAGTTTTGACGCCAGTTCCTCCTGTGAAAACCCTTTCTGCTTTCTGAGCGTTTTCAAATTCTCGCTAAACATTGAAAGTCTCCTTTGCGTCTGCATTTTTGTGTCAAGCGTTTTTGCTCGATTTCACACTTGAAATCATAGCAATGTCATAGAAATACGTCAAGCAACGCGCATTAACAAAACCGCAACGCACAGTTAAAAACCGCCCCGGCGACGGTTTCGCCGTCGGGGCGGCTGTACTGTTTTCCTATTTCATTCTCGCGAGACGCGCGAGCGCCTCGCCGACAGCGTCGACGAGCGCGTCGATCTCGTCATGCGTCGTCATGCGCGATATGCTGACGCGAACGGTCGTGTCGGCTTCGCGCGCAGGCAGTCCGAACGCGAGAAGGGCACGGCTGACGTTTTTCGAATGTGACGAGCACGCGGACCCGCTCGAAACGCATATCCCCTTTGACGAAAGAAAATTGAGCATCGTCTCGCTTTTGATGCCCGGCATCGTGACAGACAGGATGTGAGGCGCGGACGCAGGCGGCAGATTCGGACGCGCGCCGAGAGCGGCGAGCCTTTGCGAAAGCTCCGTGCGCATCGAGCGCATGCGCCCGATATCGTCGTCCCTTGTCGCGGACGCGACCGTGACAGCCGCGCCGAAGCCGGCGATGGCGGGTACGTTCAGCGTGCCCGAGCGGTAACCGCCCTCCTGCCCGCCGCCGAATATGACGGGGGAGAGTGAACGCGACTTTATGATTGACCGGCCCACATAAAGCGCGCCGATGCCCTTCGGTCCGTGTATCTTGTGCGCGCTGACGGTGCAGAGGTCGGCGCCGATGCTGTCGACGGTGAACGGTATCTTCATATAGCCCTGCACAGCGTCGACATGGCACACCGCCGTCGGCGCGATACTGCGCACGGTGCGGAACGCATCCGCGACGTCGTAGTGCGCGCCCGTTTCGCTGTTGACCATCATTATGCTGACGAGCACGGTGTCATGCGACACGGACGCGCGCAGCGCGTCCATGTCGAGCGCGCCGCCGCGCGTCGGTATCTCTGTGACTTCAAATCCCTCGTCCTCGAGCGCATGCGCGGCGTTTGACACAGACGCGTGTTCGCCCGCCGATATAATAACGCGTCCGCGCCGCTTTTTTGACCTGCATACGCCGAGAATCGCAAGGTCGTTAGCCTCGGTGCCGCTGCCACAGAAAATGAGCGCGTCGCCGTCTGCGCGGCGGCGGTTTTGCGGCACTCCGAGCGATGAAAATATCGTATCGCGCGCATTGTCGACGATGCGCTTCGCGTCAAGTCCCGCATTATGCGTCGACGACGGATTTCCCCACGTAAGCTCGAGTGCGTCCGTCATTGCCGCGACAGCTTCGCAGCACGGCTTCGTCGTCGCGGCGCAGTCGAGATAAATAAGACCGTCCGCCATCATTGGAACTCGAAGTACCCGATGATGTCCTCAATATCCCCGGCGTGCGATTCATAGAGGTCGGGCTGCGTCGTTATCGTGATGACGTACACCATGCTCCAATGCAGGCACGCGCACTGCACGTACTGATACACGTACTCGCCGAGCTTCGCCGTGTATGTGTACTTGTTCGCCGCGACTGTGCCGCCCGACGTCGTTTTGAGCGTGACGGGCTCCGTTGCGGTAAGCGTTACCTCGTCGAAGACGAGCTCGATGTCGCTTTTGTACTGCTCCCACCACGCGTCGAGCGTCATGGACGAGTCGACGTTCCACGCCATAACGGAGACGTTCGTCGGGTCCTCGTTCGAGCAGAACGCGCCTATCATGCCGTTCGAGTCCGATTCCGTCCAGTCATCAGGCACGTAGAGGTTGTAGTTGATGACTTCGTTCGTCAGGCGCTGCATCCCGTCGGGGATAGTGGTATCTCTCGGCGCACATGACGAGATCGTCAGCGCGAGCGTCAGCGACGCAAGTATAAACGCGATTTTTCTCATTTTATAAAATCTCCGAAAGCAGTGAAATACAGTAATTATAAACAATTATAAACCTTCGCCCCGATTTTGTCAATCAAAAGCGGAACAGGGAACGGCTTGAATGACTATTTTCAGATTGCCCCGCCGTCTCCGCGCAGAACGCTCTTCACGGCTGACAATATTCCGTATCTGCCCGCCTCATATGTGAGCGAGCCCTGCATGTATACGGTGTAGGGCGGGCGGACGGGACCGTCGGCGGACAGCTCGATAGACGAGCCCTGCACGAACGTGCCTGCCGCCATTATGAC
>CANQMJ010000125.1 GCA_947624945.1 uncultured Clostridia bacterium
TCCAAATTACACTTGTTAGAGTATTGTATACTCAAATTTCGGAATCAACGAGATCTTTCTCTCACGTCCGACCGATCTCTCAGTCGTCCGTCATCGTTTCTTCTTACTCATTGTTGTTCTGTTTTCAAGGATCTCTTGCTGTCCTCTCGCTCGAGGTTTGTCTCTCTCGCCGACAGCTTTGTTAGTATACCACACCGTCCCACTCTTGTCAACACTTTTTTTCAATTTTTTTCGGTTTGTGAAAACAGATAATTATTTTTATAATTTCAGCAAGTTCAGTAGGCATTATTTACATATATTCCCGTTTATTGTCTCGCCAATCTGACAATATATGTCAATATTCCCACAAATTATATTTTGTCGGATATTTATCGACCGCGACCGAATCCGCCAGATTATGACGCAATTTCTTTTCCGTTCGACAGCATAAGCACGCCATGACGAACGCCATCACTAAAACCCGCAGCTCGGAAAATCCTGCTTAAATCCGCGCCTTTCACGCAAAACGGCATGACACACGTCATGCCGTTTTGCATCGGCGGTAAACCGCATTTGCTTATTTCGTCTCTGCTATTTTGAGTCCGAGCTCGTCGAGCGCCGTCTGATCCGGCTCCGACGGGCACTTCGACATCGGCTCCGACGCGTTCTGCGCCTTCGGGAACGGTATAATATCGCGTATATCGTCGTAGCCGAGCGTCAGCGCGACGAGTCTGTCGAGCCCGAACGCAAGGCCGCCGTGCGGCGGTATGCCGTATTTGAGCGCCTCCATGAGGAATCCGAACTTCATGTTCGCCTCCTCCTCCGTTATGCCGAGCTTCGAGAACACGAGCTTCTGCATCTCGGGCGTGCTTATCCTTATGGAGCCGCCGCCGAGCTCGACGCCGTTGAGCACGATATCGTACGCGCGCGCTCTCATAGCGCCCGGGTCGGTGTCGAACAGCGGGATATCCTCCTCCATCGGAGCAGTGAACGGGTGATGCATCGCATAAAATCTTTGGTCTTCTTCGCTGTACTCGAACAGCGGGAACTCGGTCACCCAAAGGAAGCAGAACTCCTTCGGGTCAAGAAGTCCGAGACGCTTCGCGCACTCGCGGCGCAGAGCGCCGAGCGAATCGAGCACGACACCGTTTTTGTCCGCGACGATAAGTATGAGGTCGCCGTCCTCAAATCCCATCTTATTATATATCGCGTTGTTTTCTTCGTCTGTGAGGAACTTCGCGTACGACGACGAAACATCGTCGCCCGTCTTTTTCGCCCACGCGAGTCCCTTTGCCTTATACGACTTTACAAAATCCGTCAGCGAGTCTATCTCGCGGCGCGTGAACTTCGCTCCTCCCTTGACGTTTATGGCGCGCACGCTGCCGCCGTCCGCTATCGCGCCCGCGAACACGCGGAACCCGCAGTCTTTAAGCTCGTCGGTCAGGTTGACGAGCTCGAATCCGAAACGCAGGTCGGGCTTGTCCGAGCCGAAACGCTCCATCGCCTCGTGCCACGTCATGCGGCGGAACTTCGGTTCGAGCTCGACGCCGAGCATGTTTTTATAAAGATAGCGTATGAAACCCTCGTTGACGTCCATTATATCGTCCTCGGTCGAGAACGACATCTCGAGGTCGATCTGCGTGAACTCCGGCTGTCTGTCGGCTCTCAGGTCTTCGTCGCGGAAGCAGCGCGCGATCTGGAGGTAGCGGTCAAATCCCGCGTACATCAGAAGCTGCTTATACAGCTGCGGCGACTGCGGCAGCGCATAGAATTTGCCGGGATTGACTCTGCTCGGCACAAGATAGTCGCGCGCGCCCTCGGGCGTCGGACGAATGAGGTCGGGCGTCTCGATGTAGAGAAAGCCGTTGTTCATGAAATACTCGACAGTAAGTCTCGTTATCTCTGAGCGCGCGATGATGTTTTTCGTCATCGTCGGACGGCGCAGGTCGAGGTAGCGGTACTGCATGCGCAGGTCGTTGCGGATGTTCTTGTCGTCTATTATCTCGAACGGCGTCGTCTCCGACGTGCAGAGAATCTTCATCTCGTCAACGTATATCTCGATCTTGCCCGTTTCCCTGCTCTCGTTCACGTCCGCGCCGCGCGAGCGGACGACTCCCGTCGCTGTGAGGACGTATTCGGTCCTGACGGACGCTGCCGTTTCGAATACGGCGCGGTCCGACTTCTCGTCGAACGCGAGCTGGATTATGCCCGTGCGGTCGCGAAGGTCGATGAAGATGAGCGTGCCGAGGTTGCGCTGCTTCGCGCACCAACCGTTTACGGTGACGCGCTGTCCGATATTTTCTTCCGTCAGAGCTGTGCAGTAATGCGTGCGTCTGTCGCTTTTTGTGAATGACATTTCATTGCCTTTCTGTTTTTATGTTATCTAAAAGTAATTTTCATGTTACTATCCCCGGTGCGTGAACCACGCTTTTTTCATGCGCCGCACGGTCGGCGCGCGGGATTTATGTCAAGGTAAAATATCATGTGCATGCCTCGTAGATTATTTCTAAGGCACCGTCGTATAATTCCGTCAAGGCGTAAGCCGTGAATTGTACGGTGTTGCCGTAACATATTGTAGCACAATTCGCGTCTTTGTCAAGTATCGGACGCGCTTGTTTTTCGTCGGGGGGCACACTTTTATTGCTTTTTTATCTTTACTTATAATCGCCGTTATGATATAATAGTTGAAGATATATGCAATTTTGCGCATGCGGTTTTTCGCGGAAAGGCGTATTTATGGAAAAGATAATACCGTCCTTTCGCGTCGGCGACACCGTCGTGCTCCGCAAACAGCACCCGTGCGGCGGGAAAACGTTCCGCGTCATGCGGACGGGCAGCGACATACGCATCGTATGCGCCACATGCGGCCGCGACATGACGGTGACGCGGGAAAAGCTCGAACGCGCGATAAAAGACGTCATTCACGAGGAGAAAAATAATGGATAACGAAGAAAAGCTGCGCCAACAAGGCGCTGACGAAACCGATTCAAGCACTGTTCCCGACGATGTTCCGTCGCCCGAGGACTACGATTTCGTAGACGAGGACGCGGAGACAACGCCGCAAAGCGTCGGAGTGTCGGTCGAGGCAGCCGCAGACATAAACGCCGACGCGGACAGAGATGAAAAAAGCGGCGCGTCAAAGCGTGCAAAACCGCGCTCCAGGTTTTCGCCGAAAGCCGTATGGGAAAGTCCGCGTGTCGTGCGCTACCGCTATTTGGGACTGTCGTTCCTCGTACCCGCGCTCACGATGTGGCTCATATACATAGCGCTCGGAACATATCCGTTCGGTGAGAGCTCCGTGCTCGTGCTCGACTTAAACGGTCAGTACGTCTATTTCTTTGAACAGCTCCGCAACATCGTGCTCGGCGACGGCAGCTTCCTCTACTCGTTCGGACGCGCGCTCGGCGGCGAGTTCATGGGCATATACGCCTACTACCTCGCCTCGCCGTTCTCCTTCATCGTCTGTCTGTTCCCGAAGTCGATGATAACGGAAGCGCTGCTCGTCATGTTCCTGCTCAAGACGGGACTGTGCGGGCTGACGTTCGGCATATACCTCGATTATCACACCGAAAAGTTCAAGCTCAACAAAACCGCCATTGTAATGTTCTCGACCGTGTACGCGCTGACCGCGTACGCCGTCGTGCAGCAGCACAACACGATGTGGATCGACAACCTCATAATGATGCCGATGATAGTGCTCGGCATCGAGCGCCTGATCCGCTACCGCCGTTTCCGTCTGTTCGTCATAACGCTGACGTTCGCCGTCATGTCCAACTTCTATATCGGCTACATGATGTGCATTTTCGTGTTCTTCTACTTCTTCATCGCATACGCGACGATACCGGCGGAGGAACGCAACATGAAGGGCGAGAGCCACCACTTCGTAAAGTCGCTCGCCCGCATCGGCGGCTGCGCCGCGCTCGTTCTGTCCATGTCGTGCGTGATACTTTGGAGCGCCTACTACTCGCTCACGTTCGGCAAGACGACGTTTTCGAACCCCGACTACACGTTTACGTCGAAATTCGACCTCTTTGACCTTGTTTCAAAGCTCTTTATCGGCTCATATGACACGGTCCGCCCGGAGGGACTTCCCTTCGTCTACTGCGGCACGCTCGTGCTGATACTTCTTCCGATTTATTTCCTCATCAAGCGCATCCCCATGGCGGAAAAGGTGCGCGTGATGGTGATGTCCGCATTCTTCATCTTCTCGTTCACAGGCTCCACCATCGACCTCGTGTGGCACGGTTTCCAGCGTCCGAACTGGCTCAACTACCGTTACAGCTTCATGCTCTGCTTCTTCATGATATTCGCCGCCTATCGTGCGTTCTGCTATATCTCCGAAGTGGACGTGAGGGCGATCGCCGCCGTCGGCGCGTTCTGGATGTTAATACTCGTGCTGCTTCAGAAGGTTGAAGCATATGAGTGGGTAACCGACTACAAAACCGTATGGCTGTCGCTTCTGTTCGTTGTTTCATTCGTTATACTCCTGCGCTATCACATTCTGTCCGACGTGCCGGGCGGGATATCGCTCGCGCTTGCATCTATCGTCGTGCTCGAATCGTTCGTCGGCGGACTTCTCAACCTGATCGCGCTCGACGAGGACGTCGTTATATCGTCGCGTCCTTCGTACCGCACCTTTATCGACCGCGTGCAGCCCGTCGTCGACAGGATAGAGGAGCAGGACGACTCCTTCTACCGCATGGAAAAGACGTTCCACAGAAAGACCAACGACGCGCTGTCGCTTGGCTTTTACGGACTTTCCAACTCGACCTCGACTTTGAACAAGGACACGATACTGTTCCTCAACCGGCTCGGTCTGTCGTCCAAGTCGCACTGGTCCAAGTACCTCGGCGGGACTCCCGTCCTCGACTCGCTGCTCGGACTAAAATATCTGATGATCGAACAGGGCAGCGATATCTCGCCGCTGTATCAGTACATGTTTGACTACGACCACGTCGAAAACGACGCAAATCCCCCGATATACGCGTATCAAAACCCGTATGCGCTGTCGCTCGCATACGGCGTCAGCCCCGATGTGCTGAACTTCTCGACAATGACCGACGACACACCTTTCCTGCGCATGAACGGTCTTGTCGGCGCAATGCTCGGTCGCGACGGCTATGCAGACATATTCAAGCCTATACCGATAGACGACGAGATGTACAGCTACTGCACGAAGTCATATACGACCGGTCACGACGCGTACACGAGCGATTCGAGCGACCTCAAGGGACGCGTAACATACAAGATAACAGCGCAGACGGACGGCAACATATACTGCTACTTCCCGAGCGACTATACTCGCGAGTCCGACCTCTATCTGAACGGCACTAAGCTCTGCACCTACTACGGCAACGAGACGTACCGCGTCGTCGACCTCGGCTATCACGTAAAGGGCGAATCGGTGACCGTTGAGATACGCATGACCGAATACGACAAGCTCTACATCATGTCGCAGGACACATACTTCTACTACATCGACGAGGCCGAGTTCAAGTCCGCGATGGAGGAACTCCATACGTCCGAATTCAAAATAGACAAATATAACGAGGACACGTTCAGGGGCACCATCGACATCGCCGCCGGCGACGAGTTCGTGTTCACCTCCATCCCCTACGACGAAGGCTGGGTAGTCAAGGTCGACGGCAAACGCGCCGACCTCGTAAAGACGATATCCATTGAAAGCGAGACCGCCCCCGAAACGGGCGAGACAGTCGTATCGTATGCCGTCCTCGGCTTCTACGCCGACCCGGGCGAGCATACGCTCTCGATAGAATACCGCCCCGCCTGCATCGTCTACGGCAGACTTGTATCCCTCGGCGGTCTTGCCGCGTTCATCGCCGTCTGCGCCGTCGACTACATGAAGCGCCGCCGCTCGCTGCCCGTAAAGGAAGAAATATCGTAAACGCACCGAAAGGACGCGCATCCCGCGCGCTACAAAAGCATGTTTTATTATCTGACAGGTAAACTCGTCCACGTCGGCGACGGCGTCGCCGTGCTCGACGTCGGCGGCGTCGGCTACAAGCTGACGGTGAGCTCCACGACGCTCGGTTCGCTGCCGTCAACGTCCGGCGAGCCGACAGTCCGCCTATACACGCATTTCTCGGTCCGCGAGGACGCCGTCGAGCTCTACGGCTTCTACACACTCGACGAGCTCGATACGTTCAGGCTCCTGACCGCCATATCCGGCGTCGGACCGAAGGCGGCGATGTCGATACTGTCGCAGCTTTCGCCGTCCGCGCTCGCAGACGCCGTCGCCGCGCAGAACGTCAAGCTCATATCACGCGCACCCGGCGTCGGTACCAAGACAGCGCAGCGCATCGTGCTCGAGCTGTCGGGCAAGATAGTCACGCAGGCGGCCAAGGCGACGCAGGCAGCGCTGCCGAAAACTTCGGCCATATCGGACGCGCAGGAGGCGCTCATCGTGCTCGGCTATACGCGCGCGGAGGCACAATCCGCGATAGCGTCCATAGACGGCGCGGAATCTAAGACGACGGAGGAGCTGATCCGCCTCGCCCTCTCCGGCATGGCGAAAATATGATACGGCAGGTGAGCGATGGACTTTTCCGAATTTGACTTTGAAAACAGGATCGTAGACTCTTCCCTTCAATATAACGACCTCGGCGGGGACGGCACCGACAGCGAAAACTCGCTGCGCCCGAAAACTCTCGACGACTATACGGGTCAGAAAAAGGCGAAGGAAGAGCTTTCTATCTACATAAACGCCGCCAAGCTGCGCGGCGAGCCGCTCGACCACGTGCTCTTGTACGGCCCGCCCGGACTCGGCAAAACGACGCTCGCCGCTATAATCGCGAACGAGCTCGGCGTAAATTTTCGCGTCACGAGCGGTCCCGCGATAGAGAAGCAGGGCGATCTGCTCGCGCTCTTAACAAATCTGTCCGAGGGCGACGTGCTCTTCATCGACGAGATACACCGCCTCTCGCGTCAGGTCGAAGAAATTCTCTATCCCGCGATGGAAGACTACGCCGTAGACTTCATTCTCGGCAAAGGTCCAGCCGCGCGAAGCATCCATTTCGGACTCCAGCGGTTCACCCTTATCGGCGCGACGACACGCGCCGGACAGATGACGACGCCGATGCGCGACAGATTCGGCGTCATACTGCGCCTTGCGCTGTACACCC
>CANQMJ010000126.1 GCA_947624945.1 uncultured Clostridia bacterium
GTGATGATACTCCTGCTCATATTCGTGTTCCGCTCTGCGGAGGCGTTCCTGATATGCGCTGCGATAAATCGCTCGCTCGGCGGCGCGCTCTATCTCGGGACGAAGTTCGACGCGACGGGCATATATATGCCGCAGCCGCAGAAGAAGCAGCAGCGCGAGGCGGCGCGTGAACGCGAGTACCTCGACAAGCTCGACCGTATACTCGCTCGTGAGCGCGAGCGCTACGAGCGCGAGACGGAGCCGGGCGTATCTGCGCGGCGCAGACGGTATGCGACGGAGCGCTACCGCCGCAAGACGGCGTATCTCACATCGAAAATGCACAGCGTCAAGCACGCAGACAGTCTGTCGTCGCTGTATGCGTGCACGTATACGTTCTTCATAATACGCGCGGCGATGTGCGTGCTGCCTGAGTTTTCGACGATAATCAACATAAACGATATAAAGTCGGGCAGCGTGCGGTCCATGTCCGACTACCGCATGCTGTTCGTTGAGTTCGGCTTCGTTATATCCCTCGGATTTGCGATATGGTGGCTCGTCAGGATGCTGCGCTACGTGAACGCGATATGGCGCGACAAGCGCTTCTGCTCGGACGTGCGCGCCGCGTACGTCGAATACATATCGTCGCATGAAAAACTGTATCAGTCGAAGCGGCGTATGCTCGCGATGGCGGTGCTGTGCGTCGCTGCCGTGCTGTCGCTCGATCTGTTCCTTGACAACAACAACTATATTCCCGATTTTCTGTCGGCGGCTTTCATGATAATTTTCTTTATCATCGTGTACCCGCACGGCGGCAGACGAATGATAGCGGGCGTTGCCGCGTCGGCATTGTACGGCATCGCCGCCGCTGTTCAGTGGTTCTCGGTGCGCGCGTATGTCGCCGAATACACGGATTTTACGCGCACGGTCGTGAAAGCGGAGGCGAGGTCGGCGCACGTGATGTGCTGCGTGTGGACGGGGGTTGCCGAGGCGCTGTTCGTCGTCGTGATGGTGCTGATACTGTTTGAGGTGAAGCACATTATATCAAATTTCACGGGTTATATTCGCAGCGACGGGACTCTCGACGGCGCGAGCGTCGAGCTGCGCGAGAATCTGAACAAGCAGGCGACGCGCATGTTCATATTCGGCGTTTTGTCGGCGGTCGGCTCGTTCCTTTACATGATCTCGCTCGGCTTCAACCGCAGAGTCGAACTGAGCGACGAGGGCTTCAACACGTTCACCGTGTACTATCCGTCGTTCCCGCAGGGGTGGCTGTTGTCGCTCGTCGTCTCTATCATTTTCATCGCGTATACGCTGAAATTCATATCCGATCTGCACGACGCCGTCGACGATTACAGCGTGATGTGACGGGGGAGCGTTGATTTTATCGAGACGGTAAAAATACTATGGATTGTATATTCTGTAAGATCATAGCCGGACAAGTACCGTGCATGAAAGTGTACGAAGACGAGCATACATTGGTAATTATGGATATTGCAGGAGACGTGGACGGTCACATGCTCGCTATTCCCAAAAAACATGTTGACGTATTTTCGATTGTGACTCTGACAGCCTTAACCATCTGATGGCTGCGGTAAAAAAGGTTTCAAATCACTGCATTGATGAGTGCAGCTATAGCGGTATAAATCTTCTGAATGCAAGCGGCGAGAGCGCGGGGCAGTCTGTTCCTCATTTTCACATTCATATTATCCCAAGGAAAAACGACGACGGGATCGATGCATGGCCTAAGTTCGACGGGGCAAAAGATGAAGTGTCTGAAACATGGAAAAAGCTGAAAATGTAAATTCCGGTTTATTCAGAAACAGATGCGGGGATAGGAAAGCAGAAGCTTTCCTATCCCCGCAAAAAATTATTATACTATGCGTATATCGGTTCGCCTTCGCCGCGTATGGCGGCTTCGGTGACGATGACGGTGCTTATGCCTTCCTTGGACGGCGCGTCGTACATGATCGGCTCCATCACGGTCTCGAGTATCGAGCGCAGACCGCGCGCGCCGATGTTGCGTTCGAGCGCAAGCGATGCCGCCGCGCGGAGCGCGCCGTCGTCGAAGCGGAGCTCGATGCCGTCGAGCTCGAGCAGCTTGCGGTACTGCTTGGAGAGGCAGTTTTTAGGCTCGGACAGTATGCGCACGAGCGCGTCCTCGTCGAGCGCGTCGAGCGCCACCATGACGGGCAGACGTCCGACGAGCTCCGGTATGAGCCCGTATTTCACGATGTCGTGCGGCGTCGCGTCGCGGAACACGCCGACGTCGTGCTTTTCTTTTTTGCTCTTGACCTCGCCGTCAAAGCCTATCGTGCCGGTGCCCTTGCGGTGCTCGATTATATCGGCAAGACCGTCGAACGCGCCGCCGCAGATGAACAGGATATTCTCGGTGTTTATCTCGATGAACTCCTGATTCGGATGCTTGCGTCCGCCCTGCGGAGGCACGTTTGAGACTGTGCCCTCGAGTATCTTCAAAAGCGCTTGCTGAACGCCCTCGCCCGATACATCGCGCGTTATCGAGCGGTTCTCGCTGCGGCGTGATATCTTGTCGAGCTCGTCGATGTAGATGATGCCGTGCTCGGCGCGCTCGACGTCGTAGTCGGCGGCTTGTATCAGCCGGAGCAGGATATTCTCGACGTCCTCGCCGACGTAACCGGCCTCGGTCAGCGTCGTCGCGTCCGCGATGGCGAACGGGACCTGCAAAGTCTTTGCGAGCGTCTGCGCAAGATAAGTCTTGCCGACGCCCGTCGGACCGAGGAGCAGCACGTTCGACTTCTGTATCTCGACGTAGTCGTCGTCGGACTTCTTCGACTTCGACTCGCGGTTGAGTATGCGCTTGTAGTGGTTGTATACGGCGACGGAAAGCGCGCGCTTCGCCGCGTCCTGACCGATCACGTACTCGTCAAGCGACGCTTTGATTTCGTGCGGCTTTGGCAGCGTCTCAAATGACAGTCCGCCGCCCGACAGAGGCTGTGAACCGAGCTGTTCTTCGATTATTTCGTTACATACCTCGACGCAGTTGTCGCAAATGTAAATGCCTGTAGGGGAAGGGATGAGGTACAGCACCTGGTGCTCGTTGCGTCCGCAGAAGGCGCATCTGCGCGGCTGACGCGTGCCGCCTGTGTTGCTTGTCTTACTCTGTGGCATTCCTCGCTCCCGTCACACACGTTTGTCGTATACTTTGTCGATGAGACCGAAGTTTAGCGCCTCTTCCGCGGTGAGGAAGTTGTCGCGCTCGGTCGCGGCGGCGATCGTCGCCATGTCCTTGCCCGTGTTCGCGGCGAGGATAGTGTTCAGACGCTCGCGCGTTCTCAAAATGTGGTCGGCGTGGATTTTAATGTCGGACGCCTGACCCTGCATGCCGCCGAGCGGCTGATGGATCATTATCTCGCTGTTGGGGAGCGCGATGCGCTTGCCCTTCGCGCCGGACGAGAGCAGGAACGCGCCCATGCTCGCCGCCATGCCGACGCAGATGGTCGACACGTCGCACTTGATGAAATTCATCGTGTCGTAGATGGCAAAGCCCGCGGAGACGGAGCCTCCGGGCGAGTTGATATAAAGGGCGATGTCCTTGTCGGGGTCCTGCGCTTCGAGGAAGAGAAGCTGCGCGACGACGAGCGACGCCGTCACGTCGTTGACCTCGTCAGCGAGGAAAACGATACGGTCGTTGAGCAGACGCGAGTATATGTCGTACGCGCGTTCGCCTCTGTTTGTTTGTTCGATAACGGTCGGAACGAGTGGCATGTTATGTTACCTTACCTTTCTTTGATGTGCAATTCACTCTTTTTGGCGCTCGTAATATTATATACCGCAAACGGCATCGTTATATATCAAAAGCGCCGAATTTTACTAAAAAGCATGACCGCCGCATGTAAAGGCGGCGGTCGGCTCGTGCGGAGACTTGCGCATTCCGCCGGCTTATGCATTATTCTTCGTGATGCTCGTCGTGGTCGTGGTCGTGGTCGTGGTCGTGGTCGTGATGCTCGTCGTCGTGAGCTTCCGGCTCTTTTTCGGTTATAACGGCATTGGACTTGACGAGGTCGACTGCCGCCTTCAGGCGCAGGTCGGACTCGACGTCAGCTTTCGCGACGATCTCCTTGAGCTTGTCGACTTCCATGTTGTATGACTCGGACATACGCTTGTATTCGTCCTCGACCTGTTCGTCTGTGACCTCGATGTTCTCGAGTTTCGCTATCTCGGCGAGAGCGAGACGCGTCTTGACCTGACGCTCTGCGGACGGACGTACCTGTTCGCGCATCGTGTCGAGCGTCTGACCCGTGTACTTCATGTACGTCGAGAGGTCAAGACCCTGACTGCGCAGACGCATATCGTAGTCGCGGACGATGTTTTCGGCTTCGGCATCGAACATCGGCGCGGGAATGTCGGCGTCGATGTGCTCGACGAGGTAGTCGATGAGCTGTTCCTCGACCTCGGCGTCAGCCGCCTTTTCCTTGCGCTCCGCGATCTTCTTTTTCATATCCTCGCGGTATTCGGCGAGCGTGTCAAAGTCGGACACGTCCTTGGCGAATTCGTCGTCGAGCTCGGGAAGCTCATCATGCTTTATCGCGTTGATCTTGCACTTGAATACTGCCGCCTTGCCCGCAAGCTCCTCGGAATGATATTTTTCCGGGAACGTGACGTTCACGTCGAACTCGTCTCCGACGGAGTGACCTGCGACCTGTTCCTCAAATCCGGGGATAAAGCTGCCGGAGCCGAGCTTGAGGTCGTGGTCCTCGCCCTTGCCGCCGTCGAATGCGACGCCGTCGCAGAAGCCTTCGTAGTTGATGTTTGCCGTGTCGCCCATCTCGGCGGGACGGTCGGTGACGTCTATCTCGCGCGCGTTGTGCTCGCGGACGTGACCGATCTCGTGCTCGACCTCGTCGTCGGTGACGACTACTTTAGTCTTGGACGCCTCGATGCCGCGGTAACCCTCGATCTTGACATCGGGCGTGACGTATACGACAGCCTTGATCGTGACGCCGTCGTCCTCGATCGAGACGATGTCGAATTCGGGCTGAGACACGGGGGAGATGCCGGACTCCTTTAAGGCGTCCTCATAGTTTGCGGGAAGTATCTCGTTGAGAGCGTCTTCGTAGAAGAAGCCCTTGCCGTACATCTTCTCGATGATGGGACGCGGAGCCTTGCCGCGGCGGAAACCGGGCACATTCAGCTTGCCGCGCTCGCGGATGTAGGCGCGGGAGCATGCGGCTTCAAATGTGTCGTGGTCGATCTTGAACTGAAGCTCATGCTGGCTGTGCTCGAGTTTTTCGTTTTTGATGAGTTCCATTTTATGTTAATCCTCCAAATTGATACGCAGCTTGCCGTATGGCTTGAATATTATATATTGAAAAAGCGATTTTGTCAACAGTTTAAGATAAAACATGTGCATAAATTCGGAAAAAATCGTCTACCTTATGAGCCGTGGAATGAACGACAGATAGTCCGCGGCGATACTGCTGTGGAAAACGGTGCCGTATTCGTATGTCGGCGGATAATCGTAGACGCCGTGGACGTGACCGAAGTATAGCTGCGTCACGCCGGTCTCGCGCAGCACGTCGAGTATAGGCTCGCACGCGTCGCCGCCGAACGCGGCGGGGAAGTGAGTGAATGCGCGGACGCACGACGCGTCGCCGTCGGCGAGCGCGAGCGCTTCCGTGACGGATTTGCGCAGACGCTCGGCTTCGCGGCGGACGAGCTTGTCAAAGTCAGCGTCGAACGCGCGGTTCTGCGCGGCCTCGGTGCCGAACCACCCGCGCGTGCCGCATATGGCAAATCCATCGCGCAGATATGCGTTGCCGCGAAGTATGCGAAGCGTCTCTATGTTGTTTTTTCCGAAAAACGATTCGAGCTTTGATTTTGTCGTCCACCAGTAGTCGTGATTGCCCTCGAGGATTATTTTTTCGCCGGGCAGCGAGTCTAAAAATCGCAGATCGTCGAGCGCGTCGTCGAGAGTCATCGCCCACGATATGTCGCCGCCGACGACGACCGTGTCGCCGCCGTCCACAACGGCGCGCCAGTTTTTGTCGATGCGAGACGTGTGGTCTTGCCAGCGCGGACCGAACATGTCCATAGACTTGTTTATGCTGCCGCCGCCCGGCAAATGCAGGTCCGCTATGGCAAAAACAGACATAATGACGCTCCTTTTTCGTGAATAATGCGCGCGTGCGCGGCGAAAAATAACATTGCAATAATACAAACGGAGGCGAACAAAATGGCGATATTCGGACCGGGCGAATACTTCAACGTCGATATCGACGCTGACCGTCGCCCGCACCATATACACGGCATCGTGTGCGACGTGACGAGCTGCGCGTACCATGACGGCGACAGCTTCTGCACGGCGCGCCGCGTCCACGTCGGACCGCTCTACGCGAACACGACGGGACAGACGCTCTGCGCGACGTTCAAGCCGCGAGAGATGGGTGCTTCGACGCACAGCGAGGCGTGACTACATGTTGTAGCCGACGCGCGCAGTCACGGCATTTCGCAGATGACGCACCTTCGGTACACCGTCGCGGGGCAGATACACCTCGATGACGTCTATACGGACACGCCGCCCCCCGCACTCGCGGGGGTGCTTTTTTATGTAATCGTTCGCGGCGTAGACGAGAAATTTCTGCTTCGTCCGCCCTACGGCTGTCGCGGGACGTCCGTATTTTTCGGCGACCGATTCGGCGCGGGACTTGACCTCGCAGAAAACGACAGTTTCGCCGTCGGGGTCGAGGGCGATTATATCGAGCTCGGCGTGGCTCGCGTAGTAGTTGCGCGCGACAACGGAGTAATTCTTTGACAGCAGATATTCGACGGCGATGTCCTCGCCTTCGCTGCCTATCTCGCGGTGCGAGCGCGGCTTATCGTCGCTGTTCATCGCTTTCGCCCCTCGCGCGTCAGAAACGACATGAACGTCTTTCTGTGGCACGGCAGAATGCCGTATTTGCGTATTGC
>CANQMJ010000127.1 GCA_947624945.1 uncultured Clostridia bacterium
GAGAAAAAACTTTTTGTAAAAAGTTTTTTCTCCCCCTGCACCCCCTCTTTTTCAAAAACTTTTATGACAAGTTTTCCTTATTTCAAATCAACCGGCAACAATATCCTCGGAGATAGCTTAAGATAATCACTGATCGGTCCGCTTTTGGAGGGGGGCGGGGCACCTTTTACAAAAAGGGGCTCCGCAATTAAAGAAGTTTTCCGCCCTCTCTGCACCCTTTTCTTTCAAGAACTTTTATGACAGATTTTCTTTGTTACAAAGTAAACGGAAACAATCTCTTCGGAGATAGCTTGAGATGATCACTATTTAGTTCGCTTTTGGAGAAGGTAGGGGACACCTTTTACCAAAAGGGGTCCCCGAATAAAAAAAGTTTCCCTCCCCCTATCTTTTCAAGAACTTTTATGACAAATTTTCTTTTTTCAAATTAACCGAAAACAATATCTTCATGGTGTACCTGAGATGATCACTATTTAGTCCGCTTTTGGTGTGAAACATATAGCGCCCCTTTTTCTTGACGCATTTCGCGCGTTGTGATATACTTTTATATAAGTGAAACAGTCAGCGCTGCCGATCAGGCGCGGATCAGGACTCGGGGGATGCTGCCATGTCGGAAAAAAAGCTCAACAAAAAACTCATCATAATCGTGTCGATCATCGCGGCAGTCGCGCTTATTGCGACCGTCGCCGTCATCGTCATGCTCTCGCATCGCGAGACTGTCGGCGACGTGCTCGATCTCGGCGACCGCTACATGTCGGAACTCGATTACGAATCCGCTATCCGCGAATATAAACGTGCGATCGAGATCGACCCGAGATCAGAAGACGCGTATCTCAAGCTCGCAGAGGCGTACATAGCTCTCGGTGACGTTGACAGCGCTATCAAAGCCCTCGAGGACGGCTACGCCGCGACTAACAGCGAGCGCATACTCGCGCGTCTCAATGAGCTGCGCGGCGGTGCCACCGGCGGCGCACATTCGCCCGAGGATGCAGAAAGCATCGTCATGGCGAGCACGCCGCAGAGGACGACGTATAACGTCGGAGATGTGCTCGACCTCACCGGCTTGACGCTCACGGTCACGTACAGCGACGGCGCGACCGAGGTCGTCAGCGACGGCTACACGTGCGAGGTGGAAACGCTCGACGAGGCGGGAACGCAGGAGGTCACCGTCAGATACGGCGGCGCGGAAACAAAGTTTACGGTGACGGTAGAGGATGTTGCTGAGACCGAGCCTATTGAAACCGAACCCGCCGTGACCGAGCCGCCCGAAACCGAGCCGCCGGTAACCGAGCCGCCGGTAACTGAGCCGCCGGTGACAGAACCGCCCGTAACAGAGCCGCCCGTGACGGAACCGCCGGTCACCGAACCGCCAGAAACCAAACCGCCGGTTCCGGTGACGCTTTCGAGCATAAGTATAAGGACGAATCCGAGCAAGACGACATATCAGGTCGGCGAAACGCTCGACACGAGCGGGTTGTCGCTTACTGCAACGTACAGCGACGGACACAGCGAGACCGTGACGAGCGGATTTTCGTGCAATCCGATGACGCTCGACTCTGCGGGAGAGCAGACGATCACAGTCACGTACAGCGGCAAGACCGCTCAATATGTAATTCAAGTCGAAGACATTATGTTTATCGGAATCAGTATCAGAACCGATCCCGAAAAAACCGTTTACTACGTTGGGCAAGAATTTGACCCGACGGGATTGACGCTTAACGCCTTATTCAATAACGGGATGACCGAAACGATCACCGACGGCTATACATATTCTCCGGAAAAATTTGACAGTGCAGGAAAGTCAAACATCACGATCAGCTATCAGGATAAAACCGCAACGTTGGAAGTAACGGTGAACGATGTTCCCGAGCCGATTCCCTATTGGGTCATCTTCACTGAGGGTTACAGAGGAGACAGGGTCGAATTAACAGTGTTTTATTCGCCTTTTCCGCTTGAAAACACTCCAATTATATGGGATTATTCATTATATTTAAGCAAAGATATCGACGGGGAATACGAACAGTATTACCTTGATGAGGATAATTCATGGGCTTACTTTGGTCCGTACGGTCGTTTCACAGACTACGCTTCGAATATAATCGCGAGCAATTTAGACATCACGGATGTTAACGGAAATGTATTGCTGGAAAAGTCCCCATATGCGGAAATAGACTGGAACAATATAGAAAAATACAAATGAACAGATAAAGCACATCTTTACTGCCTTTTGACCGTCGGACGCCATCTCTTTTTCTTGACAAATTTCGCGCTTTATGGTATACTCAAACGCAAGTGGGAAAGTCCCGCAAAGAAGCCGCCCCGCCGGGCGGCTTTTTCCCTGCCGCGCACCGCAACGCGAGAAATGAGACGACGTATGCACTACACAAACGATGACATTCTGCATGTCGCCATGACGCAGTCCGCCGTCGACGCAAACTGCCGCGCCGGTGACTTTATGCGCACCGAAAACGTCGTCGTGCAGTCGGCGCCCGACCCGCATGCGCGAAAATATCTGTCGCTCCCGCTCGAGTGCAACCTCATCTCATACGGAAACAATATCGTCGCCTCGATAAACGAAAAATACCGCGCCGTCGTGACCGATTATATTGACCGTTTCCCCGTCGAGCACTGCTTTGAGACGCCGAATCTGCACGTCTTAAACGACGAGCTTCAAAAGGACGGCGTGCGCATCTGCTTTATGGCGGATTATTTCCTGCCAGACGTCCGCGTGCTTGCGCCGCTCGACTGCATATACAAGACAAAACTGCTTTATCCGGGCGATCTTGCGCCGCTGTACACGCCTCAGTGGAGCAACGCACTATCCGCGAAGCGGCGCGAGCTCGACGTTCTCGGCGTCGGCGCCTACGACGGCGAAACTCTCGTCGGACTTGCCGCATGCTCCGCCGACTGTGAAACGATGCACCAGATCGGCATCGACGTTTTGCCCGAATACAGAAGACGCGGCGTCGCATCCGCTCTCACGAGCCGTCTGGCGCTCGAGATCTTGGAGCGCGGCAAGGTGCCGTTTTACTGCGCCGCATGGTCGAACATAAAGTCGGTGAGAAACGCGATAAAGAGCGGCTTTCGACCCGCATGGGTCGAGATGACGGCGAAAAACGCCTCTTTCGTTGACGAAATGAACGGAATACGGTAATGAGCCCTCGCGGGCACGTTATAGATAATTAAATACACGGAGGATCAAAGAATGAAACTCGTCTACGGTGTGAACGACAGACCTAAGCCCATGCAGCTTCTCGCGTTCTCGTTCCAGCAGCTTCTCGCCATCATGGCGGCGACGATCGCGGTCCCGCGCATCGTCGGCAACGGCATGTCGGCGGCAGCGGCGCTGTTCGGCGCCGGCGTCGGCACTCTCGTCTACCTGCTCTTCACCAAGTTCAAAAGCCCCGTCTTCCTCGGCTCGTCGTTCGCCTTCATCGGCTCGATGTCGGCAGCGTTCGCGGGAGCCGCGTCCGTCGCTGTCGGTTACCTCGGACTCATAATCGGCGCGCTGTTCGCGGGACTCGTCTACGTCGTCATCGCGGTCGTCGTCAAATTCGTCGGCGTCGGCTGGGTGAACAAGCTCATGCCCGCGTCCGTCATTGGTCCGACAGTCGCCATAATCGGACTTTCGCTGTCCGCGAACGCCGTCGGCGACCTCCAGAACGGCGCCGTACTTAACGCTGACGGCGCGTCCGGCGCATCCGTTTATCTCTGCATCTTCTGCGGGCTTGTGACGCTCGCCGTGACGATGCTCTGCTCCGTCTACGGCAAAAAGATGCTGAAAATGATACCGTTCATCATCGGCATCGTGTCCGGCTACGCAGTCGCCGCGATACTTACCGCCGTCGGCATCGCCGCCGAGATCCCCGCGATGCAGATAATAGACTTCTCGAAATTCGCGTCGATGCAGTGGTACCCCGACTTTACATTCATACAGGCATTTAAGGGATTCTCCGAGATCGAGAACGTCGGCGCGTACATTACGACTGTCGCCGTCGCGTATGTGCCTGTCGCGTTCGTCGTATTTGCCGAGCACATCGCCGACCACAAGAATCTGTCCTCCATAATCGAGCATGACCTGCTCGAGGATCCGGGTCTGCACCGCACGCTCCTCGGCGACGGCGTCGGCTCGTTCGCTGGCGCCATCTTCGGCGGCTGCCCGAACACGACGTACGGCGAATCCGTCGGCTGCGTCGCGATAAGCGGCAACGCGTCCGTCGTGACGATACTCGGCACCGCGATAATGGCGATCGTCATATCGTTCATCGCGCCGTTCTCCACGTTCCTCGCAACGATCCCGCCGTGCGTGATGGGCGGCGTCTGCATCTCCCTCTACGGCTTCATCGCCGTGTCGGGTCTTAAAATGGTGCAGAAGGTCGACCTCGAGGACAACCGCAATCTGTTCACCGTCTCCGTTATCCTCATCTCCGGCATCGGCGGTCTTGCGCTCACGATAGGCGCGGTCACTATAACGCCCGTCGCATGCGCCCTTATCCTCGGCATACTGACGAATACGCTTTTGGGAAAAAAGAAAAATAAAACCTGAACCGATTTTGGAAAATGAGTGAAACGGCGCGCCGCGATATCACGGCGCGCCGATATTATTTGCGGAGCAAACCCGCCGCTGTCCAAGCTATGGCGACGAGCCGTAGGCTTCGCAGCTTCACCTACACACACATTGCTCATGCGTTGGCGGCGCGTCCGGCGTCGGACGCAGACACGACGCTTTGACGGCGCTCTCGACACGTCGCGAGGAAGCTGTTCGCAGAAAGCGATAACGCGGTCTGCGCCCCGACACCTCTTTTGCCGCAGACTCGATAACATCGACGAACACACTGTGTCGCTTTCGGGGATTATTAAGGGGCTCTTTCCCGACTTGGAAAGAGCCCCTTAATACGCGTGTATTCGTCGTGCGAAGGACGAAATATTCAGTTTACGATGTGAGCGTACTCGTTCAACCGTTTCCATAACTGGTTTCTCCCACACTTTTCGCGTAGCGAAAACGTGTCGTAGCTCCGAACGTAGTGAGGAGATACTGCTCACACGCGGTTCATTGTGCGGTCTGTCCCCACCGGCAGCTACCTTTGACTACCTGACGTGGTGACGTCTTTCACACCTACAAATTGGTTTTTGACAAGGGGGACTTTCTCGCAAGAAAGTCCCCCTTGTCGAACCCGAAAGAGGCTCCCGTGTGGCATCGATGTTATCCAGTCGGCGGCAAAAAAGGCTCTGGGGCGCAGACCGCGTTATTATTTCATACGAACAGCTTCCTCGCGACGTGTCGAGAGCGCCGCCTAAACGTCGTGTCTACGTTTGAAACGTGTCGCGTCGAACAACGCACGAGCGATATGCGTATAGGTGTGGCTGGGAAGCCTACGGCACGTAGCTATATTTGGACGGCGGCGGTTTTCGCTTCGCGAAAAGTGTGGTGAAAACAGCAGCGCCGCATAAATTTTTCCCCGCGCACATTTACGCTGTTGCATTCGACCGCGATATCGTGTATAATATGTGCGCTGTCGGTCACATACCGATTTTTCTTTATCTTCGCATTTTCGGAGTCTATATGATTTTACAAAAATTCGTCGGCGACAAAGCCTTTTACCGCCGGCTGTTCGCCGTCATGACGCCAATCCTCGTGCAGAACGTCATAACGAATTTCGTCAGCCTGCTCGACAACGTGATGGTCGGTCAGGTCGGAACGGAGCCGATGTCGGGCGTCGCCATCGTGAACCAGCTTTTGTTCGTCTTCAATCTCTGCATATTCGGCGGACTTGCCGGCGCGGGAATATTCACGGCGCAGTTTTTCGGCAAGGGCGACAACGACGGCATCCGCGACACATTCCGCGTCAAGCTCTACATAGCCGCCGCGTCTATGGCGATATTCGCCACGATTTTCGCGCTTTTCGGCAGCGACCTCATATCGCTTTTCCTTCATGAGGGCGAGGAAAACCTCGACCTCGCCGCGACGCTCGGATACGGCGCCGACTATCTCGGCGTGATGATGTGGGAGCTGTTGCCGTTCGCGCTGTCGCAGGTATACGCGAGCACGCTGCGCGAAGTCGGCGAGACGATGCTGCCGATGAAGGCGGGCATCGCCGCAGTCGTCGTCAACCTCGTGTTCAACTACATATTCATCTTCGGCGTCGAGATGCTTCATATCCCCGCGATGGGAGTCGTAGGCGCCGCAGTCGCGACCGTAATCGCGCGATATACGGAGTGCGCAATCGTCGCGCTGTGGACGCATATACATCGCGACCGCAATCCTTATATCACGGGCGTTTACCGTTCGCCGCGCGTGCCGCGCGCGCTGCTCGGACAGATCGCCGTCATCGGCACGCCGCTCCTTCTCAACGAGGTTTTATGGGCGAGCGGCATGACGGTGCTCAATCAATGCTACTCTGAGCGCGGGCTCGAGGTCGTGTCGGCGCTGAACATTTCGTCGACGGTGTCGAATCTGTTCTTCTGCGCATTCTTTGCTATGGGAACGACGGTCTCGATAATGATCGGGCAGCTGCTCGGTGCGGGCGAGCTCGAGCGTGCCGTCAACGAAAACGTGAAGCTGATAGCGTTCGCCGTCGCTCTGTCCGCCGCTGTCGGCATAGTTATGGCGGCGCTCGCGCCGTTCATACCGCAGATTTACAACACGACCGACGTTGTGAAGAGCCTCGCGTCGCGTCTGCTTATCGTCAGCGCCGCGATGATGCCGCTCAACGCGTTCGTCAACTCGTCGTATTTCACTTTGCGTTCCGGCGGCAAGACTGTCATAACGTTCATCTTCGACAGCGGATTCGTCTGGTGCATGTGCGTGCCGCTCGCGTTCGTGCTGTCGCGGTTCACGTCGCTGCCCGTCGTCGAAATGTTCATCCTCGTCGAGGGACTGAACCTCATCAAAGCCGTCCTCGGATTTATTCTCGTCAAGAGCCGT
>CANQMJ010000128.1 GCA_947624945.1 uncultured Clostridia bacterium
GGCGTACTTCATCGCTATCCCGACGTCGGCAGGCACAGGCTCCGAGGTCACGCCGTTCGCGGTCATCACAGACGAGAAGACGGGCATCAAGTATCCGCTCGCGGACTACGCCCTCATGCCGAATATGGCTATAATCGACGCCGATATGCATATGACGGCGCCGAAGGGACTGACGGCGGCGTCCGGTATCGACGCGCTGACGCACGCTATCGAGGCATACGGTTCCATGATGGCGACGGACTTCACGGACGGTATGGCGCTCAAGGCGACCTCGACTATATTCAAGTATCTGCCCCGCGCATACGACAACGGACTTGCCGACCCGCTCGCAAGAGAGAAGATGGCGGAAGCGGCTACGATGGCGGGCATGGCGTTTGCGAACGCGTTCCTCGGCGTGTGCCATTCGATGGCGCACAAGCTCGGCGCGACGTTCCATATCGCGCACGGCATCGCGAATGCGCTCCTCATAGACGAGACGATGCGCTTCAACGCGGCGGAGGCGCCCGCGAAGATGGGCACGTTCCCGCAGTACTCGTACCCGAACACGCTGCACCGCTACGCGGAGATCGCGAACTCGCTGCATCTTGAGGGCGACACCGATCAGGAAAAGCTCGACAATCTTATCGCGGCGATAGACGCGCTCAAGGAACGCGTAGGCATCAAGCCCACGATCCGCGACTACGGCATCAAGGAAAAGGAATTCCTCGCGAAGCTCGATACGATGTCGGAACTCGCCTTCGACGATCAGTGCACGGGCACCAACCCGCGCTACCCGAAGATCTCGGAGATCAAGCAGATGTACCTCAACGCCTACTACGGCGAGAAGAAATAATTTTTTGGGGGAGAGAGGTTTCCTCTCCCCCAAACCTTTTTTATCGCACTATCTTTCCTTAACTGCCTATATTATACCACAAAATTTGCAATTTGTCAAGTGCTTTTCACAAATTAGTGTGAATTTTTTCAATTTTCGCGTTACCGCTCAACCGTCATCATAACTGATTTCTCCGCTCACCGCGGATGTTCGTACAGCCTGTACCCACCGGCAGCTACCTTTGACTACCTGACGTGGTGACGTCTTTCACACCTACGAATAGGTTTTTGACAAGGGGGACTTTCTCGCAAGAAAGAGACGATGCGGGATGAGGACCTTTTCTTATAAGAAAAGGTCCTCCCCCGAACCCCCTCTCCAAAAGAACACCGCGCCATAGCTGACTGCGAACAGCTCCCTCGCGACGGGGCGACAGCGCCGACCAGACGTCGTGTCTGCGTCGGACGATGGTAGCGCCGAGCATCGCACGAGCATTGTGCGTGAATGCGACGCTGGGAAAGCCTTACGGCGGCAGTTCGTCGCTGACGCGCCGACCTGCGACACGTTTTCGCTTCGCGAAAAGTGTGCTCGTTGCCTGTTTATGACAGAGTCGAACAGTGCACAGCAAAAAGCGCTTGAAAGCGTATGCCTTCAAGCGCCTCACCGCAAGCTGCTAATCAGAATCGAACTGATGACCTCATCCTTACCAAGGATGTGCTCTACCGACTGAGCCATAGCAGCTAACGCACGTGCTATTATATCAAACCGCACGTGGTTTGTCAAGTGTTTTTTCTATTTTAATTATCTCTTGTTGATGATCTCGCCGGGGACCCTCTCAGTCGAGCTGTATTCGAGCAGTTCGGACACGGTGACGAGCTGATACCCCTTCGCGATAAGGTCGGGGATTATGCGCTTCATCGACTCGACAGTTTCCTTGTGGATATCGTGGCAGAGGATGATGCAACCGTCTTTCGCCGTGCTCATGACCTCGTTATAGTTTGTTTCCGCGTTGCGCGTCTTCCAGTCCTCGGGGTCTACATTCCAGCGGACTATGAGGAAGCCCTCGTTGACGGACGCTTTCTTCACGTCGTCGTTCGTGCTCCCGTACGGCGGACGCATTATGCGGGGCGTCACGCCCGTCAGCTTGCGTATATAGCGGCGGACGGAGTCGACCTCCTCCACGATCTCGTCGTAGGAGAGCGTCGTCAGCTTCGTGTGGTCCCACGTGTGGATGCCGATCTCGTGACCCTCGGCGACGATGCGCTTTATCGTGTCCTCGTGCTTCGCGATCCTCGTTCCGACGACCATGAACGTCGCGCGCGCGCCGTTTTCGGCGAGGATGTCGAGAAGCTCGTCCGTGTAGTTGCCGGGACCGTCGTCGAACGTCATCGCCAGCATCGGCTTCGACGGGTCGATCTCATTGTGGAAATCGGCGGCGGGAAGGTCCTTCGGCGCAGATGTTTCGGGCGGGTCGGAGACCGTTATCGCGACGGATGCCAAAAGCTCGGCGTCGTAGTATATCTCGACCGCGCACTCGCCGACGGCGACCGCTTTCAGCTTTATCTCATGCACTTCCGCGTCGGACGCGGTGAACTCCGCAGTCACTACAGCGTCGTTCGTGGACGATGCAGACAGCAGCATCTGATCCGCCGCGTTCGTGAGTATCTCGAACAGTATCTCCGATTCCTCGCCCGTGACGAGCGCGAGCGAACGGTCTGGCAGCATCACGCGTATCTCGACGTTGAGGGGAGGCTCGGTTACGGGTTCGGTCGTGACCGGCTCGGTCACAGGCTCTGTTGCGGCGGCAGTTTCCGACTCCGTTGCGGGCGATGTACTCTCGGGCGGCGCGGCAGTCGTGCCGTCCGTGTCTGACGGCGCAGACGTGCCCGTCTCGCGTACATAGTCCGATATCTCCGCCATTCCGACGACGATGAAACCTATAACCAAAAGCAACACAATCGACGCGGTGCAAATGAGCGCCGCCGTCTTCCCCTTCGCCATTTCTGTATATTCACGGCGGAAAAGTGAGCTTTGCCGCCGTTTTCCTTCCTGTAATTTAATAAAAATTTTTGCAGATTTACGTTGATGCCTAAATAAACCGTGTTTTTTATAGGCATCTCTCTAAAATAAAATTATAGTCCCCGAAACACGACATGTCAAGACTAAATCGCAAAAAATCCGACGTTTTTCATGCGGTAAATTCCGACGCTATTCTGTAAATATTTTCCTTATATATGCGGCGTCGCCGCCGTTCACGCCGTCGGTCGCGGCGAGCATGAAAACGTACATCGCGGCCGCCGCGGTGATGAAGAGCGAGCACGATATAACGCCGTCGGCGCGGTAAAGGCGCGGGATATAGTCGATGAGAAACCGTATCGTCGTTGCTGACAGCACGGACGCAAAAACGGGACGCATCGTCCACGACAGAAGGCGCGGTTTCACGTCGGCGACGGTCAAAAGCCGCCATATCGAGATCGAGGCGTTGAACACCTCCGTGATGACAACGGTCGCCGCGTATCCGGCGACGCCGAGACGCGGGACGAGGAACCACACCATCGCGACGCTGAGCGCCGCGTCTGCAATGTTGACGCGCATACAGAAAAGCTGCTCGCCGAGTCCTTTGAGCATCGAATCGACGGCGGTGTCGAGGTACATGACGGGGATGACGGGCGCGAGCATACGTATATAATAGCCGGCTTCTTCGCTGTGGTAGAGAAGCTCCCCGAGCTCGTGCGAGAATGCCACCATGATGCCCGACACGCCGATGCCGAACAGGAGCGTTACGCGGAACACGCAGTCCGCGATGTGCCGTATGCGCGCCGTCTGACCGCGCGCCCTCGACTCCGACAGTTCGGGCACGAGCAGCGACGAAAACGGTCCGATCACGGCGTAGGGGAACATTATGACCGGCATCGCCATGCCGTGTACGACGCCGTATGACGACAGCGACTGCGTATACGTGCTGCCCGAGCGCCGAAGCGCATAGGGGATGAGCATATGCTCGAGCGTGACGAGTCCCGAACGCAGATACGACGAGAGAGCGACGGGCAGCGCGGCGCCACAGAGACTGCGCGCGGCGTCGCGGGGCGAGTCGGCGGACAGCTCAGTATGTGCGGTGTCTGATGCGGACGCGGCTTGCGGTGCGGGAGCGGCGGCGAAATAGCGCCGTCTGTCGTGCATATAAAGAATGAGCGAAACGAAGAACGACGCGGCCTCCGCGACGGCGCCTCCGCCGACGACAGCGATAAGGGCGCGGTCCGAGCGTTGCGGAAGTGCTGTGGCGAGCAGCGCCGAGGTCAAAAAGATTTTGAGTATCTGACCCGTAAGGTCGGAAAACGCGTTCTTCCACACGCGTCTGCACGCGCTGAAATATCCCGACAGCGCGGAGCAGAGAGAGGTCGGCAGAAGCGTAAACGACAAAAGGCGCAGGCAGCGCACGGTTGAATCGTCGCCGAGAAGGCGCGTGCCGATGAAGTCGGCGCCGAAAAAGAGGGAAAGCCCGCCCGTGACGCCGAAAAATACGCAGTATTTGACTGTCGCGGACATGACGCGGCGCAGCTTTTGCGGCGAGTCGCCGGGCGCGGCGACGAGCACGCATTCCGCCGTCATCCGCGTGACGGCGAGCGAGATGCCCGACGTAGCGAACGTTACGGCGAAGCCGTATGCGGACGAGACGAGCGCGAGCAGTCCCATGCCGTCTGCGCCGAGACGGCGCGAGACGAACACGTTGAAGGCGACGGAAACGAGGCGCATCACGAGCGCCGCCGCCGTCATCAAAAGCGCGTTTGTAAAGTATTTTTTCGCCGCCGTCATATAAAGTATTCCCCGCTTTGCGATGCATAAATATAGTAGATATGGTAGATATATATTCGCGTCCGCGCCGCATAATGCACGGAAAATGCTTTGCACATTGACAAAAGACGCGCATATTGACAAAAGCCGAAGATGTTGACAAACGGGCGATATTATGTTATAACATATGCGTCGAAATATAATATAGTTGTAATTTCCTCGGTACGGAGAATATATGAAAAAACTGCTTATAATATTTGCCGTGTTGTTTATCTCTTTGTCGGCTGCATCGTGCGAGCGCGCCGACGGCGAGATCGGATACACGCTGCTCACCCCCGTCGTCGACCTCGGCGAAACGCTCGACGGCGGCGACTTCATAATGACGTCGGCGTTCACGGACAAGAAGTACACGGCGACGGTCGACGGCAGCGCCGACACGAAAACGGCGGGACGCCACACCGTCAGCGTCACCGTGCGCGGAGAGGACGGCTACGAGCGCACGCACACGTGCTCGTATACGGTTCGCTCATACGTGCGCGACTCGGTAAGGCTCGAGGCGGGCACACCGATAACGATGGACAAATTCATAAACAAGTCGATGGAGGGCTACGCGCGCAACACGTTCTCGTTCGTCGACGACGAGCTGACCGTCGCGAGTTACTCTATCGGTACGCACAGAGTCGGCATATACGTCAACGACGTTATCGAGTATTCGTCGCTCATAATCGAGGACACGACGCCGCCGTCGGCGTCTCCTGTCACGGTCCACATCGACAGCGCGAACAATAAGCCGCGCGCGGACGATTTTGTCGCGGACATAAAGGACGCGACGTCGGTGAAGTGCGAGTTCAAGGAGGACTACGACTTCAACACGAACGACGACGTGGCAGTCGTCATCGTTTTGACGGACGAGTCCGGCAACGTGACCGAGATAGAGTCGAGGGCGACGTGCGAGGTCGACACGACGCCGCCGATAATAAACGGCGTACACGACATCACCGTCGTCGTCGGCGGGACTGTGTCGTACAAGGACGGCATAACGGTCACGGACGATTCGGGCGAAAAGATAAATCTGTCGGTCGACAACAGCCGCGTCAATCTCTCCGTCGTCGGCACATACGAGGTCACGTACAGCGCGACCGATTCTTCGGGCAACAACACGGTCGTACACGCGTCCGTTATCGTCACCGAAAAGTCGAAGGTGTCCGAGGACGAGATGATGACGCTCGCGAAGCGCATATATAAGGACTACATCGAGACCGAAGAAGGCATGATACCGTGGGATATAGCGCGCAGAATATATGACTGGACGCACGACAACATCAAATACGTAAACGAGAAGGTGGACAAAAACGATCCGGTCGGCGCCGCATATGACGGAATGAAGGATCAGAAGGGCGACTGCTTCACGTATATGGCGGTGTCGCGCGTGCTGCTCGGGCTTGCAAACATCGACTGCCGCGAAATAGCGCGCGACCAGCGCGAGGGCGAGGCCGCGCATTACTGGCTGCTCGTCGACATCGGCGACGGCTGGTATCACTTCGATTCATGTCTGCACTTCTCGGGCATGGCGTGGGATTCGTTCATGCGCACCGACGCGGAGCTCAAAGCGTACTGCGAGGAGCACGACATCGAATACTATTACAGATTCGACGTGTCCAAGTACCCGGCGAGGGCGACGCAGTCTTATTACGAATGAGGATCATATTGTGCGATGAAAAATGTTCTCGAATACCTTGAATCGACGGTGACGAGAGTGCCTGACAAGGTCGCGTACTCGGACGGAGTCGAGGATATGACGTTTGCCGAGGTGTCGCGGTGCGCGGCAGCTGTGGGCGCGTATCTGCTCGACAAAGGCGCGGGCGGCGGTCCCGTCGCCGTTCTGACGGGCAAGCACCCGCACGCGATTGCGTGCTTCTTCGGCGTCGTATACGCGGGCGGGTCGTACGTTCCGATAGACGACGAAATGCCCGAAACAAGAGTAGGATTGATACTTGACAACGTGCGCGTGCGTGTTATAATATGCGACGGGAGCACGTATAAACGGGCATGCGCACTCGCGGACGAGCACGGCGCGGAAGCCGTCATGTGCGAGGATATGTTCGCGCGCACGGTCACGGATGCGGACAGGAAAGCGCTCGCGCGCGTCAGACGTCGGCAGATAGACACCGACCCGATATACATGGTGTTCACGTCGGGCTCGACGGGAGTGCCGAAGGGAGTTGCGGCATG
>CANQMJ010000129.1 GCA_947624945.1 uncultured Clostridia bacterium
AACATTGAGCCTGACAGCAAAGCAGGCGATGGATGCGCTTATGATACCGCCAACAGAACAGGCAAAGTACTTGGAGAAGCTGGGTTGAGATTCTATCTCCTTTTTGCGTAGGTGTCCCATCATGGCATAATTCGTGACTAGCGAGCGGTCGGCGGAACAATTTCTGTCGACCGCTCTATCAACAATGCAAGCGGAAGTTGGGACGCGTGTCAAGGACGGCGGCAAGCAGCCCCGTTTATTTTATCCTTGACGCGCGGCATGGTTTATGCGATCCACGAAAAAGATCGACGGCGCGATCGCCGTCATCGTAGCGCTCGACCGGGCGATTCGCTGTGACAATGATACCCCCGCTTCGGTTTATGACAGCAGGGGCATTTTGTTTATCTACCCGAGAGGACATTTTCTTTGGTACAAAGTACGGAAGCCTCTAACGCCATTGAAGGTATTGTTACGACCAATACGCGTATACGACAGTTGATCGAATAAAAACGACGCCCAAGAACCGTTACGAACAGGAAATCGCCTGATACCGCGATGTGCTGGGTCTGATCCATGGAAGTTTTGACGTAATCCCGATCACGCAGAATTATATTCTTCAGCTTCATAAAATCCTGTACAGCCACATGAACAACCCGATGGCAGGCAAAACGAAAAACGTGCAAAATTATATCGGCGCAGCTCATCCGGATGGTCACGTGGAAATTCTGTTTACTCCGCTGCCGCCATATGAGACGCCGGAGGCACTGGATAGAATCTGCACGGAATACAACCGGGTTTCCGGAAATATGGAAATAGAACCGCTTATCGCGATCCCCGTTTTTATTTACGACTTTCTTTGCATTCACCCTTTCAACGATGGGAACGGCAGAATGAGTCAGCTGCTGACCACTCTGCTTTTAGACAGAAGCGGCTTCTATGTCGGAAAATATATTCTCTCGAAGCAAAGATCGCAAAGAACAAGGACTTATATTATGACGCACTCGGTCAAGCGCAAATCGGCTGGCATGAATGCAAGGAAGATGCTGTTCCGTTCATCAAGTATCTGCTTGGAACGATCCTTGCTGCCTATAAGGATTTTGAGGATCTATTTGCCTTGGTAGAGGCAAAACTTTCCGCGCTCGAAACGGTAAGACGCGCTGCCATAAAAAAATTGACCGCTTTACAAAGCAGTACATTCGAGAACTGTGCCCCTCTTTCAGCGTCAGTTCCATAGAGGGTGCGCTGCGCAAGCTTGCGGCTTCAGGCGAACTGAAACGAGAAGGTTCCGGGAAAATTACTTGCTATTATAGAGTAAACTGATTCCCACAACTATTCCGGTATTCTCTTAAGGATGGGGGATAATTAAGAAAAAACATGTTACCGAAATTGGAAAATGCTTCTGCACGTGATAAACAGTGAAGGACGTTTTTGCTCTGTGTGGCAACACTGACTGTCCATTTTATGCATACACACTGTATGGTCTACCGTCTCAACTTGATAAATGACACGAATATGATATGAGTGATTTTTCACATTCACATGTGAATAAAAAGTGAATTTTCACTCCGGTCCATCGGAAATCACGTAAATATGAGTATAATATAGTTGAGCTGCAGCGGAGAGGCTGTATATGCAACATGAAGCTGTCCCTGCAAAGTTTGATAAAAATTTTCTTATAATCACTTAATCTCTGTGTAATGTAAGAGGGCTTTTTATTTTTTTCCATTACTTTGAAATATAAAACGCCTCTGTATAAATGAATTTGCACGCATACGCATAAAAATTAATATAATATCGAAATAATTTGTGGTTCTCTTGACTTTTCAATTTAATCTGCGTATAATTGAGATAAGATATCAATTAGGAGATTCCGAAAATTAATAGCAATGAAATTCAAAACAACACTAACAGTTCCCAGCAAAATTATGCTCCACAAAACAACACTCCAGTGCAACCCTATCCTATGTCATCCTATCCTTTGCAAGTGCCAAGAATTGATCTATCTTCCTTTCAATGTTTTAACAATCTCCCTGACAATTACCCGCTGCCTTTTCCGATAAATATTAATAATTATTATTGCAAATATAATCCAAAGCCGTATTTTCACGGCATACCGAACAAGAACCCTGCGGATTTTTTCATTGATAGTATCAACTCCACTATTGCTCCACCTTCCGCGTATACTGCAGACAATAATGGCATTGAGCAAAATGGAATAAAATGTATAAAAAAGGAAGCTGATTGGATTGGCGGCGCACTTTCTGAAGAAATGAAATCGTGGCAAAATTATCATTATATCAATCATATTACACCTTTTTTTGAGGAACCTTCTATAATAAATGCCCCGCCGGGGTATGGGAAGACCACGTTTGTGTTTCGCGAATTGAGGGAGAAAGCAAGTCAACAAAATTATTGCATACTTCTCGTAGTCAACCGCTCTATACTGAAAGGTCAAATTTCAAGACTGATAAGAGAGGAATTGGGAGGATACACGACTGGAGCGCCCGAAGATTCATTGTCTGTCTACGGAAATATTATCCTTTGCACATATCAATATTTTCTTAAAGATTTTCGTCAAATTGTAGATGACTTCCAAAACCATATACCATCGCAAAATTTGGGATACATTGTCATGGATGAAGTACATTATTTTATATCTGATTCAGCCTTTGGTGGTGCCACCCATGAAGTTCTTAGAAACATTCTGCTTTTAAGCTACAGATGTTTTGATGAACATCTATTGTGCAAAGTAAATTATCCAGATGTAGAATTTAAGCATAGCTTTCCGCCTATAAAGCGAATATATATGACTGCAACTCCGGATTATGTCAGAGATGTCATAGTGTATGAAGAAAAATGCGCCCAAGAAATCAGGAAAGTACTACTTGAAATTTTTCCACACGTTAAATCATTTTTTAGTGGTTCAGGCAAATGGTTTTATAATTATATCGAAGAATTTGATTTTCCTGTAAAGGAGAGCAAAAAAAATATTAAACCCGTCTTCTACTTTAATCAGGAATATATCATTCAACAAATTGCGAAATCCGACAAAAACGAAAGATGGCTTGTTTTCATAAACGACGTCAAGGCAGGACGCAAACTATGCAAATACATTCAAGAGGCGTTGGGTATCTCATCGGAATTTATTTGGGCTGACAGCGCTTCGGACAACATACGCAATGAACTTGAAGTCAAACAACGATTCGACTGTCGCGTGCTGATTGCGACATCTGTCCTTGACAACGGAGTAAGCATAATAGACGATACACTGAAAAACATAGTTGTTGACACAACTGATAAAGTTCAACTAATACAGATGCTCGGCAGAAAACGTCTTGCTGACGACGAACCGGTTAATCTATATGTCACCAATAAGTCGGAGACTGACATCGTGAGCTATATACGATCAAACGATGAATGCCTTAGGAATATAGATGCTTCATATGGAGATGTAAGGACATTTGAAAATAACCTAATTTCAGACGGCTTTTTCGGGAGAGAATTGTTTAAATATAGTCCGGCTTTCGGAAAGCATATAGCATCCGACTATACAAAATATTACATCAAACGACGTGGTGATGAGCTTGTAAGGCTTAAATCCGAACTAAGCCGCGATAAGGACGCCTTTGCAAAACTCGTATGCAGCTGGCTCAATATCGATTTTAACAATTCGATGATTGCAGACGATATGAAATACGTCGGCATATGGGCTGACATCGAAAAAATATTGAGCGACATAATCAAAGATTATCTTGAATGCAATAGTATAGATGAAAGTGAATTCGAAACTGCCACGTTAAAAGATAACGTTGTTCGTTTCCAAGATAAGGCAATAATATCAAAAAAAAGTTTAGGTAGCGTTGTTGACAAAATGTTGGACGCAATTAAATTGATCAAGTACCGCTCCGGAATCCGTACAGAGGAAGGCAAATGCTTATATAATGCAAACCAAATTCTGAACTTTTTCGCTTTAAATGGATTTGATCATTATAAATTTGAAGGGAAATCCGGCAAAGATACAAATAAGCTCGCATATAGGCTACGATATGTCGACGACGACGAGACCCAAAACGACGAGACCCAATAAATTTTTCAAGCATCCGCAGCTTTGCAGATGCTTGAATTATTATATTTTCTCTTGAAATATTGCCCGCAATATGATACAATGTAAATATGATATCTTGCATCCATAGGTGACCAACATTGACAGAAACATATTCCGTTGCCGGCTATTGCCGCATATCGGTCGACGAAGAACTCGACAGAGACAATACGTCTATCGAGAATCAAAAATCGATCATATCTGACTTTGTATCAAAGAAATTCCCCGGTTCATCGCTCGATTTCTTCGAAGACCGCGACCGCTCCGGCTACACATTCGAGCAGCGCGAGGGCTACCGGAAAATGCGCCCGTTTCTCATGTCGCACAAATACGACATTCTTGTCGTCAAAGACTTTTCAAGATTCTCGCGCCGCAACTCACGCGGACTTGTCGAGCTTGAGGACCTGCGAGACGCAGGCGTGCGCATCATATCCGTCGGCGACTCGATAGATTATCCTACCTACGACGACTGGACGGCGATACAGTTTCGCTTTCTCATAAACGAGATGCCTGTCACCGACGCATCAAAAAAGGTCAAGTCGGTCGTTAAAAGCCGACAGTCTAAGGGCGAATGGATCTGCGCCGCCCCATACGGCTACATCGTCAACAAAAAGCACGAATTCGAGGTCGTGCCGACCGAAGCCGAGATCGTGCGCGAGATCTTCCGCCTCTACATCGACGGATGGGGCTATAAACGCATTGCCAATCATCTGACCGAACTCGGGATCCCCACCCCACGCATGTCGGAACGCGAGCGAAAAGAATCCGACAGGGAAGAGTACCGCCGTCAGGTGAAAAACGAATGGTCGATCATAACCGTCCAGCATATCCTCGACAACGACTTTTACATCGGGACTTTGCGCCAGGGCAAATTCACGCGCAAGAAAATAAACGGCCGCGACATAAGACGCGGCGAGGACGAGCACATCGTGTTCGAGCATCATCACCAAGAGATCGTCGACTACCGTACATTTGCAACAGTCCGTTCGCTGCGCGAGAAGCGCACAAAGACAAACTATCGCGGCGTCAAGAAATACGACAACGTCTACTCCGGTTTTCTTGAATGCGGCGACTGCGGTGCGCCGATGTTCGCTATGAGCCGCCCCGACCTCAAAGAGGCGTACAGATGCGGGACATATCACCGCCGAGGGATCAAGGGCTGTACGAGCCATCATATACACGCCGAAACACTTGACTCTTTCATCAAGCTCTATGTAAAGAAGGTCAAAGAAAACTCGTCCGCGATGCTCGACAAGCTCAACAATTCTATCGAGAAAGAAGACAGCGACGTCGCGGAAAAAGAGTGCACTATCGAAAACCTTGCCGCCGCCGTTGCCGACTTGCGCGAGGAGCTGAAGGCGGCAAAACGTCAACGCATCCGCGACATAATGAAGCATCCCGAAAATGAGGATATTCTGACCGAAACATACGATGAGATCGAGGACGACATAACCGCAAGGATCCAGGGACTCGAAAATCAGATCTTGCTGACCGAAGACAAGCGAAATACCATTATCGAGGTAAACCGCGCTGCAAAAACGGCGCTCGACATCTTTGATGATATCCTTAACAAAGAAAGACTCGACAGAGGCGACCTTGAACTCATCATCAACAAAATACGTGTGTTTGAGGATCATATTGAAATAGAGCTTCGGTCCGACATCGACTCGCTCTTGCGCTGCGGCGAGCTGCCGCGGGAGGATACCGCAAATTTTAACTGCGGCACGGAAAATATCACACAAACAGAAACGGAACTCGTCCAGTCATCTGAAAAGCACTGCGACAAGGTTTTCCGTGCCAATGTCATCAATAACGGCGACCCGCTTGAAATATACACCGACCGCGACGGGGAAGTCATATTCAAAAAATATTCCCCCATCGGCGAGCTTACAACGTTCGCGGCACAGTACGCGGACACACTGTCCAAGACGTGCGGACTGTCCGTCGTCATCACCGACCGCGACGCCGTAATCGCCACGGCGGGCGTATCGAAGAAGGAATACGTCGATCGCAAGCTGTCGGAGGAGCTCGAAGCGATAATCGAATCGCGCCAGCCCTACAAATATAACGAATATGCATCGGGTGCAAAGAAGCTGTACGTCACCGACGGTGGCGCGCATCACATCCGCTGCGCCGTGCCGATCATAACGGAGGGCGACCTCGTCGGCTGTGTGCTGTCGGTATCGTCCGATGACGCGCCCGTGACTCCCGTCGGCGACGAGATCGAAACGAAACTCATCACAACTGCGGCGTCGTTCTTAGGCAAACAGCTTGAAGCGTAACGACAAACGCCCCGCAGACCTGCCCGCACGCAAAGCGCCGCCCGTGCTCGTCGAGCGCGAATGTCCGTCGCGGCGTGAGCCCGTGCCGGCGATACTGAACGCGGACGGCACATCACAGTGCGCGGTATCGCACTGCTGCCACGGCTGCGACACGGATGGACGTTTCGCATCGGACGCACATGAACACCGGCGGGACACGTCCTCGTTTATGTAACTCACAATATCACGCGGAGAGACGGCACCAAAAACGCCGTATCTCCGCATTTTCATGCACGGACTGCGTTTATTCGCCGATTTGCGCGGACGGCGCAAAAGATTTGCCCCGCTGTATGCAGTAAAATGATATGACCCAGTAAAAAAGAGAAGTTCAGACTTTGGATATGGTATAATTAAGTCACCACA
>CANQMJ010000130.1 GCA_947624945.1 uncultured Clostridia bacterium
GATATGGACGAAGCTGCCGCCGCCGTCCTGCCCCGACAGCGCGAGTATGCGTGACTCGGCGCTGTCGATGAGGCGTTCCGTCGTGTCCGCCTCCGTGTATGCCTGTTCCGCCACGTCCTCGCATACGGAGATGAGAGCGCGCAGCCGCGACTTGTCGCGCACGATGTTCGCATAGTCGCGGACGTTGGCGGGAGACGGCACTATCTCCGCGAGCGTGCGCAGATATTCCTTGCCCGACTCGTCGTCGTATGCGCCGAGCTTTACGAGCGTGTCAACGACGAGGACGGGGTCTATGTCCTTATTTTTTAAGAAAAGCTCCTGCATCGCCATATATATCTGGCGATGGTTCTCGAAATAGAAGTCGTCGCTGACGACGATGCCCGCTATCTTGTCAAAGCTCTCGGGCGCGATGAGTATCGAGCCGAGTACCGACTGCTCCGCCTCGAGCGAGAACGGCATCTTCCTGCCGAGCAGGTCGGCGGCGTTTTCGTTTGCCATAAAGCCGCTTACTTTTCGACGACGAGCACATGGAGCGTGCCCGTCACGTCGGCGTGCAGCTTCACCTTGACGTCGAAGCTGCCGTAGCTCTTTATCGGCTCGGGCAGGACTATGCGGTACTTGTCAATCTCGATTTGATGCTGCACCGCGAGCGCGTCCGCGATGTCCTTGGACGTGACGGAGCCGTATATCTTTTCGCCCTCGCCGCGCAGCGCGAGCTTTATCTGCTTTTCGTCGAGGACTGCCGACAGCGACTTCGCCGCCGCGCGTTCCTCGTCCTCTATGCGCTTCTTCTCCGCCTTCTTCTTTTCTATATCGGCGAGCACCGCCGGCGTCACCTCGACCGCGAGTCCGCGCGGGATAAGATAGTTGAGCGCGTAGCCGTCGGAGACGTTTTTCATGTCGTCCTTTTTGCCCTGTCCCTTTACGTCCTTCAAAAGCAGTACCTTCATTGTGCTTACCTCGCTATATGTTGTAGTCTGCGCGTCATCTGCGCGCTTTTTCCTTTTCTTTTTCCTGTCTTGACCCGACAGCGCCTTCCTCGCCGCGCGACTCGGCAAAATAATCGTCGATAGCGCCGCGAAGCTTTTCGAGCGCCGCGTCTATCTCCGTACCGCCGAGCTGCGCGCCCGCGACGTCGAAGTGACCGCCGCCGCCGAGACGTTCGAGCACGAGCTGCACGTTGACGTCTCCCGTCGAGCGCGCCGATATGTGTACGACGCCGCCTATTTTTACGAGTGCGAACGACGCCGTCACACCGCGCACGGTAAGAAGCTTGTCCGCCGCCTTAGCCGCCGAGACTCTGTCGCCCGGCATGCCCTCGTTCGGCATATACGAGATCGCGATGATGTCGCGGTACATGGAGACGTTCGACTCGAACCGCGCCTCGCTCGTGAAATCGTCGAGCCCGGAGCGGAAGAAGTCGACGGCGACCTCGGCGTTCGCGCCGCAGCTTTGCAGATACATCGCCGCCGAGAACGTGCGCGCCGTCGTCGAGCGCGAGAGCTGCTTCGTGTCGAGCAGTATGCCCGCGTACATGACGTCGGCCTCCGCCGCCGTCACGCCCGACGTGCCGTACATCTGCTCTATCATGTCGGCGACAAGCTCGCTCGCCGACGACGCCGACGGCTCGATATAGGTGAGAACTATATTTTTCGGCACGTTCGGCGCCTTTATGTGGTGGTCGATTATGATTATCTCGTTTGCGGAGTCGGCGACATCGGGCGCATACAGATGCAGCGAGCTGTTGACGTCGCAAATCATAACGAGCGTGTCGGAGCGTATCATGTCGAGCGCCGCCGCCTCGTCGACGAACATCGTCTCATACTCGGGCAGCGAACGGACATGCTCGATGCAGGGCGCTATATTGTCGTCGTTCACGTCGACGACGATGTGAACGTCGGCGCCCTCGCGGAGCGCGAGACGCGCCGCGCCGATGCACGAGCCTATGCTGTCAAAATCGGGGTATCGGTGACCCATGACGAGCACGTTGCCGGCGTTTTTGATGTGTGCGGCGACCTCGTTCGCGATGACGCGCGAACGCACCTTCGTGCGACGCTGCATAGTCTTAGTCCTGCCGCCGTAAAACTCAGTGCCGGACTCGGTCACGAGCACGGCTTGATCGCCGCCGCGCTGAAGCGCCGTATCGAGCGCAGAAAGAGACGCGCGCTCCGACTCGTCGAGCGATTTGCCGAGCAGCGATATTCCTATCGAGACCGTGACGGGTAGCTGTCCCGAGCCTATACGTATCTCGCGCACGCGGTCGAGCACGTCGAACTTGTGCGACGTGAAATCGTCGAGTTTCCCCTCGGAGAATATCATCATGTACTTGTTTCTGTCGTATTCGCGCAGTATCGCGTCGTGCGACCGCGCCCAATCCTTGAGTATCGCGTCGACGTCGCGTCCCGCGTCGCGTATCTCGCCCTGCTCGTAACGCGTAAGCTCGGACAGGTTGTCTATCTGTATATGCGCGACGAGCGGGTGCTCGACTTTAAGACGTTTTTCAAGCGTTGCCGCCTCCGTCTCGTCGTGGACTATGAGCATGAAAAACAGCCTGCCGTCTATGCGGAATCTGTAATTTTCGAGCGACAGCACGCGTCCCGACGTCTCGACGCGCATGTGCCCGCCGCCGGCGGTCTCGTTCGCGACATCGGGGAAGTCGACGGGCAGGACGAACGAAAAATGCGCGCCGCGCAGACGACCCTGCGCGCCGAGCGCGTCCGCAAGCTCGGCAAACGCGCTGTTGTGCCATATCACAACGCCGCTCTCGGACGTTATCGCCGCCGGCGCGCCGAGATTCGTCATTACGTCGGTCATAATATCGCCGAGGTACGGCGACACCGCCTCCTCATCGGCTACCGCTTTACGGTGGAATCTGCCCGCGATAAACGTCATCGCGCACACGAACACATATGCGGCGACGCTCACGATGCACGCGAACATCGCGTACGCGGGCGCGAACACGGACACGGCTGTGACGGCGGCGAGCAGTATCATCGCCGACACCGACACCGTTATAAGCTCGTGCGTGTACGTGCCGACGCTCTTTGTCTTAGCCTGCTTTCCCGCCATGATATCCGTCACCTCCGTTTTTGTCGTTTTGTCCGCACTTATTTTTATCTGAACCTGTCTCCGTAGTCGTTCTGCTTCGGCTCGCCGCCGTTTTCATCTCCGCCGTCACTATCGTCATCGTCGTCGTAATCGTCATCATCATCGTCATCGCGTTCGTCATGGTTGACGTTGAAGCGCTCGCTGTCGAAGTCGTCTATATCCTCGTCGTCGCTGCGCATACGGTCCATAAGCTTTTTCATCTTCGGGCGTAGCTTTATATATATGATGTGTATCGCGCCCGTGAACGTCACCGCCATCAAAAGCAGCGACGGCAGCGAGAACAGCAGTATGAATGCGAGTACAACGAAAAGGAAGCGCTTGTCGTGCTTTACCGCGTACCGCTTGAGCACCCGTATGCCGTATATCAGCATCGCCGGCATCAGAATCAGCAGCAGATTTTCCGCCGCGAAGCCTATCATGTCGTATGACGAGTCGACGGCGAGCGACGCCGACACCGTGACCGCCAACAGATACACCGCGCCCGCCGCGGCAGTCGGCGTGTATGTGAGTGAGCCGCCGTATACATATTGTTCAAATGACAACATATTGAGAAGCCGCGGGAACAGCGACGACGCGATATACGCGGCCGCCATTGAGCATACAGCCAAAATCGCGGGCAGGCTCAGAGTTATATATTCGACGAGTCCGTCGGCGAGCGCCTCGGTGAACATCGGCGCAGGTCCGTCCGCGGTGCGAACCGTCATCGACATGAGCGACGACTTGAGCGTATCTGTGAACCAATCGTAGGAAAGTTTAATATCGCCCGAGAGCGCCGACGCCAAAAGCGTCAGTATGAGCCATGCGCCGACAGCTACCGACGCGGCGGCGACGATGCCGGACTTTTTCCGTTTGAGCGCGAACGCAGCCACGACTGCGGCGGCGGTCGGTATCGGCAAAAGCGACATCACCGTATACGTCGCGCTGTGCGTCAGAAACAGCGCTGCCGCCGACGATATTACCGGGACCGCGAGTATCCACGGCCGCCTGTACGCGAACGCGACGGCGGCGAGTATCGCAGATGCGACGGCGGCGCCTATGATGCAAACAAATGCGGAGCGCGAATACGAGGTCATAACTGTGACCGATGCATAGATCGCGAGCATGAGCGATGCCGCCGCGTCCTTCATGCGCGGCATGCCTGTTGATTTGCGGCGCAGGCGCTCGATGTTATTTTTTACGTTTACCATTTTCGCTGCCCGTCATTTGTTGTTGTTTTCGGGCGGAAGATGTATGTGTCCCGACAGGAACGCGAGCGCGCGCGGCACCGAATCCTTTGCGTTGTACCACGGCTCGTCGTTATAGCGGTAGTCGAACTTCTTGCAGAACCACGACACGTCGCCGCATATCTCCTCCGCGTACGCGTGTTCGAGCGCTGACACCGACTTATAGAACTCGCCGAAGCGCTTTTTCTGCATGCGGTCCTTTGCGACCTCGAGGAACATTCTGTAATGCGGCAGGCAGAAGAACGGCTGCGCCGCCGTCTTTTTCCTGAAATCCTCTTCCTTTTCCCATAAGAGCACGGCAGTTTCGACCATCATGCGGAAATTGCGGCTTATGCGGTCGCACACGTAGCAGGACGAATCGAGCTTGCCGAGCGATTTTATCGTCTCGCCGCCGGGGTTGAGCAGGTCCGACATGCCGCCGCCCGCGACCGTCTTTTCGACCTCGCCGAGATGGCTCTCGAGCATCAGCGCGAGCGGGAGCCTGTTTTTGCGCGCGAACATCATGTCGAAGTGCGTCTTGCAGAAGCCGAGCTCGTTCGTCTTTATCCTCACGTCGGGCTCCATCATCGACGCGCCGAGTATAAGCCCGAGCTCATCCTCCTCGAGCATATTGTAGAGCGCGCAGAACGGGCATCCGAGCGAATGATCCTCCGCCGACGCCTCGAATTTTTCGTTCACCGGTATCGTGTAGATCTGTTCCATATCGACAAAAACCGCCTTGTCTCTTGATTTTTTGCGAAATGACAATTATAATATCCCCATGGGAGCTCTGTCGTATGGAACTCCCGAGTATACTTAAATACTATTATATAACATATCTGTGATTTTTACAATAGACAAAATCCGTGAAAGGCGAAATAATGGAAAAGGCCGTACTTGATAATATAAAAGAACATGTGACCGAATCCGTGACGGAGTCCGGACTGCCGTCGGTGACGGTACGGGGCGTATACCCGTTCGACGCGGCGGCGACGTTCACATGCGGTCAATGCTTCAGATTCAACGACGACGGCAGCGGCGCATACGAGGGCATAGCGTTCGGCCGCCGCGTCCGCATTCGCACGCCCGACGAGGACACCGTAATGATCGACGGCATAACGGCGGACGAGTACCGAAGCGTGTGGCGGCGGTATCTCTCGCTCGACATTGACTATAACGCCATAATCGAGTCCGTGCGCGAGGTCTACGGCAAAGACAGCCGCATCGCAGTCGCCGCGGACGCGGGACGCGGCATCCGCATACTGCGCCAGGACAGATGGGAAGCGCTCTGCTCGTTCATAATATCGCAGAACAACAATATCCCGCGTATAAAAGGCATAATCGAGCGCATGTGCGCCGAGCTCGGCGAGCGCGCAGAGGGCGGCGGGTACGCGTTCCCGACGCCGGAGGCAGTCGCATGTGCGGGCGAGGGCGGGCTTTCGTTTGCGCGGATGGGTTTCCGCGCGCGATACGTCGCCTCGGCGGCTGAGACTGTGTGCCGCGACCCGGGCTTTTTGGATCGCGTCGCAGATGCGCCGTACGACGAGGCCGACGCGATGCTGCGCTCGCTCTGCGGCGTCGGACCGAAAGTCTCGTCGTGCGCGCTTTTGTTCGGGTTCTCGCGGCTCGAAGCGTTCCCCGTCGACGTATGGATAAGACGCACCGTCGGCAAGTACTTCGACGGCGACCCCGCCCATCTCGACTTCGGCGCGCTCGCGCCGTACGCGGGCATTTTGCAGCAGTACATATTCCACTACGAGCGCAACATCGAGGGCGCGTGACGCGTTCGCCCGCGATGCTCGGCGATGCATATGCTCTTGCAATCGGGCATCGAGCCGGAGGCTTTCCCAGCGTCAAATTCGCGCACTTTGCTCGTGCGCTGACGGCGCTCCCAGCGTCAAACGGAGACACGACGTTTGGACGGCGCAGTCGCCACGCCGCGAGGAAGCTGTTCGCAGATGGCAATAACGCGGTCTGAGCCCCAATGCATTTTTTGCCGCCGACTTGATAACATCGACGAACACACGGGAGCCTCTTTCGGGTTCGACAAGGGGGACTTTCTTGCGAGAATATTATCCGTCTCATGCCATTGTTCGCATATCTGTGCGTATCTCCTCAAATGCCTTATATAAAAGCATTTTCACGGGCGTACGCATTTTCTTTTTCCGCATAACTTTTCATTTTGCGCCGTATCTGCGCGGTGAAAAGTAGTAAATTTGTAGTACTATGCGTTGATACGCTCCATTTCCGCTTTCGCTGAATCGTATGTGATATGGGTGT
>CANQMJ010000131.1 GCA_947624945.1 uncultured Clostridia bacterium
GACAGTCTTCTTTGTCATGCACTTTTTTCTCTTCGGCTATTGTGCTTTTGTTTCAAACTTTGATTCCTCCTTTGGTGACTTCTGCGGTTGGCGAACCGCTCCTATTCTACACCAAAGGAGGATTATTTTTCTACTCATAGCTAAAGCTTTTTCGAACCACCGGCACTGCCGGTGGTTTTCTGTTGCACAACGAAAAAGCCTCTTTCCCGATTTGGGAAAGAGGCTTTTTATTTACATGCGCCTTTATCAGTACGGCAGGTATTCGTTTTCGAGCTTGTTCCTCATGTCCTTGAAGTCAACTATCTCGACCGATGCGCCGTTTATCATCGCGTGTGAGTAGCCGCCGAGATACGGTATCGAGTACGTGTTGACCTCCATCGAACCGACGAGAGGCAATATTTTTGTCATAAGCGAAAGTATATCGCCGTTGCTCATATCCGTAGACAGCTTCGGCAGTATCGCGTCTGCGATGCTGTTGAGATCGGCGAGACTCGAATTTTTGAATTTGTTGAACAGTGACATCAACACCGTGCGCTGACGGTTCGCGCGAGCATAGTCGGAATCTATCTTTCGTATGCGGGAATACGCGAGCGCCTGTTCGCCATTCAGCGTTGAAGTACCGACCGGAAGCAGTCCGTTCGAGTAATCCGATTCCTTCTGTGTTACCGTTATCTCGACGCCGCCGAGCATGTCTATTATCTCGACAAAGTCGAAGAAATCACCGGCGAAGCATCCGTCTATCGTTATGCCGAAGTTTTGCTTGTAAGTCTCCTTCATCAGCTTGAAGCCGCCGAATCTGTACGCGGCGTTCAGCTTGTTGTTTTTGTAGCCGCCCGGGATAGAGACGTACATATCGCGCAAAAACGATATCATCGAGACTTTTTTCGTCTTGGGGTTGACGCTTATAAGGATCATTGTATCGGAGCGCTGCCGTGCTTGTCCGGCTTCGCGTTTGTCCTCGCCGACGATCATTATGTTTATGAGATCGCCCTTTTTGAGCGGATCGACTGTCTCTATTACAGGCTCTGTCTCAACAGGCTTCTGCGTGTCGACTGCAGGCAACTGAGTGTCGGCGCCCGGAGCCGCAGTCCCGGCGGGCTCACGTGTGTCGAACGCATCCGTCACATAATCGGTTTCATCGTAACCGGGTTCGTCGGTTTCCATATAGTCGGATCCCGGCGGGACGTAGTACGGGTCCGAGTCGTCGTCCGGCACTTTCTGTATCTTTGATATCTTGTCCCACACAAAGCCGAACACGACGGCAATTACGGTCAGCATCACAAGAAGTACAACTATGATCACTGTCGTAAATACGGGTTTCTTTTTTTTCCTTTTGCTTTTCATTTTCATTTTTATTTCGCCGTTATTTTTATCATCCATTTGATCTATCCTCCGAAACCGGATAATCCGTAATTTTTTACAATTATATTATGACTTCAACGGAAAGTCAATATGTCTCAATGTAAACTTTTTGTAACGCAAAAATGTTGTCCCCGGTACTTTACAACCGCGCGTTTTTGTGTGATAATATAGTCAATATACAATTATTCGAAAATTCCCGGAGACGATCAATGGAAGAACTCACCGAGCTTGAACAAAACGTCAATACTTCCGGCAACGACGGCAGCATCAATGCCGAATCGGATTTTTTCAATGCGGCTGCCGGCGAAACAAACGATACGGAAAATGACGGTCTTACATACACGGATGACAGCGGTGAACAAAGCGGGAAAAACGAACTCGACGTGAACATACATGTCGAACCGACGCCTCCGACGCCTCCGACGCCGCCTGCGCCTTCCGTTGCAAGACTCGTTTACAGCGCATATTCCGAAATGCGTCCGGCTCCCGGGACGAAGTATGCCCCGCTCGGACTTTTCGGCTATATCGGGCTGCTCCTTTTGACCTCGATCCCCGCGATCGGGCTCATATCATCGATGATCATCGCGCTGTGCGCGAAACGCGCGGCAGTTCAGCGCTTCGCGCTCGCAGTCGTTATACTGCGCACGCTGTTTTGGGTGATCGCCGCCGCTGCGGTCGCCGTCGCCGTATATGCATTCGACGTCGATGTATTCGGTTTAATAGGCAAGTATTTCACGCTCATCCGGGACGCTGCGTGACAGCGCGGCGTTTGTGAATCTTCTCTCCCCCGTCACCTCGCGTATGACGTCGATATCGGGCGGCAGCGCGACCGCGTCGCTTTCAGCTTTTACTTCGAGCTCCATCACGGCGATGTGCTGCCAGAATGAGTAGACGTCGATCTCGAACGTTTGCCCCATATACGTGAGAAGATACCGCGTTTTATAGAGCGTCGCCGTGTCGGCGCATTTGCGAGTCAGAAGCGCGCCGTATTCCTCCGCCGTTATCTCGTCCTCATATTCCTCGTGCGACATATCGCTGAGGCGGCGCTTCTTCGTATGCGTGTATACGACTCTGTCGTCATATTCGCGTCTGCGCACGCGGTCGGTCACATTGTCCCCGCCGTCGGACGTTATATAGGTCTGCTCGATCTTTGACGACGGAAGCGTCGAGAGCAGCATCTGCGGCGGCATTTTAATTATGTACTTGTGTTCAGTTTCGATATTCATGAAAGAAAGTCTCCCCGATATTTTTTGCGTCACTATTTTACCACGGCTTTTTGCGCCGTGCAACCGATATAACAATAATATTCTGAGAGGGATATAGATATAAATGAAAAAACCGCTGATTTGCGTCGTTGCCGCCGTTTTACTGGCGGCGATGCTCTCGTCGTGCTCGTCTAACACATATACGACCGTGTGGTACGAGGACATGGCGCACGTTGAAAAGGCGATACCGTTCAAGATGAAAACGCTGCCTGACGCCGGCGACGCCGTCGCCTACGGCGTCATGGACGGAAGTCTGTGCGATGTGCGCTACAATATCACCGACGAATACGACCGCCCGGCGTCGCTGTCGTTCCGTATGGCGGAGCCCGATTATGTCGAAAAGCTCAACAGCTCCGGCAAAGGCTCGTTCACCGGCATGGAGGATAAACCGTCGACGAGCGAAAGACTCGGCTCCGCGACCGTGATATATCACTGCGAAGGCTCAAAGGTCACGGCGCAGTGGGAGCTCGGCGGATACGCGTACGCGATAATACTTGAATTCACCGACGGCAGCGCGGCAGTCACCGACGACATACGCGACCATGTACTGTCGGTAATATCAATGGGAGTGAAATGAAAACGGAGATGAAATATACTACACTCGGCAAAACGGGGCTGCGCGTCTCCCGCATGGGATTCGGCGGCATACCGATACAGCGCGCCGGCATTGACAAAGCGCCGGCGCTGTTCGACGCGCTCGAGCGCGCGGGCGTCAACTACATAGACACGGCGCGCGGCTACACGGTCAGCGAAAGCTGTATCGGTCATGCACTGCGCGGACGCCGCGACAGATTTGTGCTTGCGACAAAGAGCTTTGCGCGCACAAAGGATGCGATGGCAGCCGAGATAGACCTCTCGCTGTCCACGCTCGGCGTCGACTATATCGACCTATACCAGATCCACAATCCGACGCCGGAACAGCTCGATGTCGTCGTCGGCGAGGACGGCGCGCTTGAGGCATTGATTTCGGCAAAGGCGGCGGGCAAGATAGGTCACATCGGCCTTACCGCGCATTCGCTCGCGGTGTTTGAACGCGCGCTCGGCTATGACTGGGTCGAGACTATAATGTTCCCGTACAACATCGTCGAGACGCAGGGCGAAGCGCTCATCGAAGAATGTAAAAAGCGCAATATCGGCTTTATCGCGATGAAGCCGCTTGCGGGCGGCGCAATAACGGATGCGTCGACTGCTCTGCGATTCGTATGTGCCAACGACGGCGTTTCCGTCGTCATTCCCGGCATGGCGGACGAGGATGAGATAGAGCAAAACGCTCACGCCGTATGCGACGACTCGCCGCTGTCCGCGTCCGAGCTTGATAGAATTGAGTCGGTGCGCGCCGCGCTCGGCACGAACTTCTGCCGCAGATGCGGCTACTGCGCGCCGTGCACTGTCGGCATCAACATACCGAGCGTATTTCTGTTCGACGGATACCTCACGCGCTACTCGCTCCCCGAGTGGGCGCGCGAACGTTACTCGACGCTGCCAGTCAAGGCGTCGGCATGCATCGAATGCGGCGTGTGCGAGACGCGCTGTCCGTACGAGCTGCCGATACGCAAAATGATGCGCGAGGCGTCGGAGAGACTCGACAAATAAGCTGAAAGTGGTGAACTAGCTGTGGTTTTTCATAAATTTTGCAATGTCGGTGGAGGCAAATGCGGGAAATGAAGCTCGGGCGTTTCGGTCATGCGTTTATGATCACTATGATCGATTTTGTCATATTTGCCGTATGCCTATTATCGTTTTCGTGGTTTCACCACGCGAAACGCATGCTCGCCGACAACGGCGGCGATATCGTAATCGGGCGGCGTGATACCGTGTCCGACACTGTCAGTGACAGCGAAAGCGATGCAGATACAGACATCATCGTCACCTCCGACATCGCCGTTGAAACGACCGCCGAGCCTGTGACGGATGCCGAGACTGAGCCTGCCGTCGATACAGCGCCCGCCTCGCTGCCCCACACGCCGGTCGGGACAGAATCGTCAGCGACGGAGACTGTCGAGACTGCGCCGGTCGAAACAACTCCTGTAACGACTGCGCCGGTCACGACCGAGCCGGTCGAAACGGAACCGCCCGCGCCGCAGAACAAATTCGAGTCCGTGTTCGCACCGGAGGGGACGGTCGAAAAGACCGACACCTCGTACCGCAGCCACGACATCTACATAAACATCGACAAATACACGGAAAAATTCAAGGACTCACACGTCGTTTCGTACTTCGTCATCGACGTATACGTGCGCTCGATAGACAACATCTACACCGTCAGCTCCGACTCGCGCTACTTCATGGAGGAACTGTGCGAGGCAGGCAATGCGATAGCGGCAATAAGCGGCGACTTCTGGTATCAGAACGCCCACATCGCTGTCCGCGGCGGCGAGCTTTTGAAGAGGCTCGACAGCGCCGAGAACGACTTCTGCGTCATGTACACGGACGGAAGCATGAAATGCTTCCCCGGCTCCGCCCTGCCCGATTTCGAGGTGACGGAAGACGTCTATCAGGTGTGGAATTTCGGTCCGTCTCTGCTCGACGACAACGGTCACGCGCTCGAATCGTTCGGCACAAAGCGCGACATCGCGGGTCAGAACCCGCGCTCCTCTATCGGCTACTACGAGCCCGGTCATTACTGCTTCGTCGTGTGCGACGGCAGAGTCCACGTCAACTATAACGGCGAACGCGTCAAGTCATACGGCTTCACGCTCCGCGATCTGTCTGCTCTCTACGAAAAGCTCGGATGCGTATGCGCATACAATCTCGACGGCGGCGATTCAGCCTACGCGTACTTCGACGGCGAGGTGATACGTCAGGATTACAGCCGCGCCCACAGCGACGACGAGGAACCGCGCAAAATATACGACATAATCTGCATCGGCGAGCGGTGACGCCCGGATGCATGTGAAAAATAAAGTATAAAGGAACATAAAATGAACGCCAACATCGACATAGATAAGCTCACAAAAGAGGCGGAGTCGGCGCTCGCGCCGGTCTTCGCGCGGTTCGACGCAATAGCGCACGCGCGCACCGCGGACGTTATCGACGCGTTCCGCGACAACAACATGACGGAGGCGTGTCTATACCCGTCGAGCGGCTACGGCTACTCGGACAAGGGGCGTGACACGCTCGAACGCGTATACGCGGACGTATTCGGCTGTGAGTCCGCCATCGTGCGCCACAGCATAGCCAACGGCACGCACGCTATCGCCATCGGGCTGTACGGACTCCTCCGCCCCGGCGACACGATGCTGTCGGTGACGGGCGCGCCGTACGACACGCTGTCTCATGTTATACACAGTCACGGCGGCGAAGGGTCGCTCGCCGATTTCGGCATAAACTACGACGAGATCCCGTTAAACGACAGTAAAATAGATTTTTCGGCAGTCGCCGAAAAATTATCGGCAAATGACAAAATCAAGGTCGTATACGCGCAGCGTTCGCGCGGCTACGGCGACAGACGCGCGCTCACCGTCGCGGAGCTTGACGAGCTTTGTGACCTTGTGCATTCGCTCTGCGGCGACAGCGTCTTTGTCGTCGTCGACAACTGCTACGGCGAGTTCACCGACTACACGGAGCCGAAGGCGGATCTTTTCATGGGCTCGCTCATCAAAAATCCGGGCGGAGGGCTCGCGCAGTCGGGCGGCTACATCGCTGGGACCGCGAGAGCCGTCGAGCTCGCGTCGTACAGGCTGACGACGCCGGGCATAGGCGGCGAGGTCGGCGCGTCGCTCGGTCAGAACCGCAATATGATACAGGGCTTTTTCATGGCGCCGCACACAGTCGCGCAGGCGAAAAAGACGATGGCGTTCGCTGCATATGTGCTTGACGCGCTCGGCTGCGACGTGTCGCCGCGCTGGGACGAGGACCGCTCGGACATAATCGAGACCGTAAAGTTCGGAAATGCCTCCGACATGTGCGCGTTCTGCCGCGGCATACAGGCGGGCTCCCCCATCGACGCGTTCCTGGA
>CANQMJ010000132.1 GCA_947624945.1 uncultured Clostridia bacterium
CTTTTACGTCATACGGACGCACGCGCGCCACGAGCGGCTTCAACGCTATATTGCATACGAGCAGCCCGATGAGCAGCGCAACTCCCATCATCAGCCCCGTCTGACGCGTCTTTTTCGGTATGAGCAGTATGAGCGCCAGCGCTATCCAAAAAATCCCCGCATCGCCGAGCAGCGTTATCTTCGGCATCAAAAAGTCTAAAAACGCGCACCGGAAGTGCTCCGCTATAAAATCGAGTATACCGAGCTCCCAAAGATCCAAGTCACCACCCCGCTTTCATCATACCTGATGCCATTCGAATATCCTGTACTCGTCGCCGACCTTGTGCAAGAACACATACATGTCGAGCGCCTCGGGTCTGTCGTCGCCGTCGAGATGCAGCATCTGCACGAACGATACGTGACACGATATGACGCCGTCCGACAGCATGAAGAACTCGCCGACCTCAACATTTTCAAACGTGTCGCCCTCCGGCTTTTTCTCCATCCAAAGGTCGCTACCGATAGCCTCCACGTCGCTGTAAAGCTGCGAGGACTGATCGAAATATCCCTTTATCTTCGAAAATCCCGAGCCCGGAACGCGGTGCGTGTACGACGCGTATCCTTCGAGCGCATTTGTGACGAACTCCGCATGCTGCGCCTTGAGGTCGTCGCTGTACACTATCCCCGCCGTATACGTGTTCGTCTCCTCGTCAAACGTCACCTCAGCGTTCGCGCCGTTCGCTGCCGTCACCACTACCGACGTCGGCAGCGACTCAAGGTCCGCGAGCGTGTAAACGTCATATTCAACGCCGTAGACGCCGCTCGGATAATACTTCAAAGCGTCGCTCTTCTGCGTCGTCGACGTCAAGTCCTCGCTTGTGACGGCGGCATTGTCTACCGTCACGCGGTAGCCGTCCGGCGCCTCGATCTTGATAACGATGCCGGGAGTCGGCGGCGTCGGCGTGTCGCCCTTCACGATGAACAGCTCGAGCCCCGAAAACTCATACGTCGTATATCCGTGCTTCGTCGTCTCCGCCGATTTGACAAGATCTATCGCCGCGACCTGCTTCGTTCCCGCGCGGACTATATACCTCATCGTCTCCGCATCCGACGACGACCCCGCCGCGAACGTCAGCGTCGATTTGCCTATCTGACCCGACAGATACGTCATCAGCTCGACCGTCGACAGCCCGTCCGCGTCGTATTCCGCGTCCGCGAGCAGGCTCGCATAGTCGATAGGCGAAAAATACTTGTTGAACACCGCCTCCGCCGTATGACGCGGCTGCGCCGCCTCATACTCCGCGAGTCTGTCCGTCACCGTCCCGAGCGCCGCTGTAAGCGCAAACAGGACGACCGCGAGGCATACAAAATATATGATATAGAACACGGGCACCTTGACGCCGTGACGGCGCGGGTCCTTCTGTATCGCCACTATTCCCGCCTCCTACTTATGGCTTCACGAGGAAGAACGTCGGCAGATGCCGCGGCTTCGTGAACGCCTTGTACTTGTTCGTCAGCCCCATGAGCTGATACTCGTCAAAATCGGACGTGTCGATGTTGTACTTCGTATAATAATCCTCGTAATACATCATCGTCGACGAGCCGCCGTCGAGCATACCGGCGACGACAGCGCCCTCCGACTTCAAAAGATCTATTATCTCGTTGCGCGTCGCGCCGAGACTCGACGCCGTCCTGCCGTCCGTGACGAGCAGAATGACAGCGCCGTCCGCGCGCTGCGCTATCGCGGTGCGCTGCGAGCGCCCCACGTTGCCCTCCGAATAGTTGTACGTCACGCTCTCGCCGTCGTTCGATATTAAAACGTTGCCCGTCTGGAACGACACCGCGTCGCGTATGCCGAGCGCGTCCGCCTCCGACTTCTTTATCGACTCTATCGCGTGGAGCACGCCGTCCTCGTCAAATCCGATGAACGTGCGGCGTGCGCCGTCGTCCCATACGCAGCTTCCCTTCGAATACGTCAGCCCGATGGGATTGTCGCCCGTGCCGGTGCCGCCCGTATCGGCAAACTCGCCCGCGTTTATCGCCGCAACGGCGCCCTCGCGCTCGACTATATCGAATATGCGCGAGCCTATCTTGCCGCTCTTGTAGTCGCTCGACGTGCCGACATAAATACGCGACGCGTCGCGTACGACGAGTATATACGCCTTGAAATTGGAAAGCGACATCGTCTTATATATCATGCCGTCGACGGCGTTCGCCCACTCGTCGACGACGGGCGCATCCTGCGCGCCGCCGCCGTCGCCGTCCGTATCGCTCGGTGTCGTATCCGTCGACACGGGCGGTACATACGGCGTCATCGGCTCCGTGAACTGCTGCACGTCCTGACTTTTCGCGATTATCTCATCGACGAGCTTGCCGTCGAGGAACAGCTTCGGCAGCCACTTCGTCGCCGACGCCTGCATAGCGGACACTACTAGCATGTCGCGCACCGTCTCGCTCGGCCCCGTCACGATAGTTCTGACGAGCGATATAACGCCGACGAGCGCGACGATTATCACCGTCACGAAAACGAGCAGCGCCCGCATCGCAAACGTGTACGCGCGCGAGTGTGTACGCTTAGCCTTTTTCGGTTTGACCTGTGCCTCATCGTCGACGTCGCGCCGCTCCCCGCCCTGACGCTGCGGCAGACGTTTCAGCTCCGGCAAACGCGGCTCGCCGACTCCGTCGCGGCGCTTCAACGTCTGCGTGCGCGGCTTCGTATCAGCGTCGTCCAGCTGACGCGGACGTGGCTGCGGCTGCTGTTGCGGCTTACGCTCGGGTCCCTGCGGCATTCGTCTCGGCTGCGGCACAGGCTGACCGGGACGCTGCGGCATACGTCTCGGCTGCGGAACAGGCTGACCGGGACGCTGCGGCATCGGCTGCGACCGCGGCTGCTGCGGCTGATTCGCACGCTGCGCCTGCGCATTCACCTGCGACCGCCTCGGCACTATCGTCTCAAACAGATCGCCCTCTCCGTCGTCGCTCACCGCGCCGACTTCATTTGCTGCGTTTGCCGCATCGTCCTTGCCGCCGTCCACGGCAGCGCCGTCCGCAGTCTTTGCGTTTTCCGTTTCCGCATTATCTATATTATTTTCCGTATTTTCTGTTTTTTCTATATCTTTTTCGTTATCCGCCATGTATAAAGTCCCGCCTTTATCCGCTTATTTTTTACGGTCCGCAAATACCCATCTCTGCTGCAGGCGGAAACTGAGCAGAAACAGAAGTATGTCTACCGGTATTTTGATGAGCGTCCTCGCCGCCGTCGCATTCCCGAGTCCCGTCACAAACAGCAGCACCGACACCGACGCCCACGACAAAAGCATCATCGACACCGCCACGACCGCATACCGCGCATACGCGCGCTTCACGTCGCTGACGCCGCCGAACACGACGTGCTTGTTGACGGTAAAATTCACCGTCGCGGACACCGCTCTCGCGAGTGCCGTCTGCAAAAACGTCTCAAGCCACACGATGCCCGAACCGGCCAGCGCCGCCTCCGATATGTGGCTGTGGAATACCGAGTTCACGACATTCACCGCCGCACCCGCGCCCGAGAGCAGCATGCCGAGCAGATGGAACACGATGACGTCTATGACGGACGAAAAAATCGAGCTGCCTATGTATTTGAAAATGATGCCGTAAACGCGGAGCGAATCGCGCACCGGTCTGAAATGCGACGACGCGTTTTCGTCGATGTAGACCGTCTCGATCTTCACCTCGCGGTACGGTATGCGCCGCATATTCATCAAAAGCAGCATATTCGTCTCAAACTCGTACCTCGACCCCTTCGCCTCCATTATGATCGGCAAAAACTCGGCCGGTATCGCGCGCAGTCCCGTCTGCGTGTCGGAAATTCGCATGCCGCATAAAAACTTGAAAACGCCCGAAGTCAACGTGTTTCCGAAGCGGCTCTTTTTCGGCACCTCGGGAAGCGAGAAATCGCGGCACCCGAGAACGACCGCATGCTCGCCGCTCGTCATCTCCTTCGCGCACGCGATGATGTCCGACGTCTTGTGCTGACCGTCGCCGTCGGCGGTCACAACACCCGCGCGTCCGCTCCTGTTTTCGAGAAAATACGAAAACGCCGTTTTGAGCGCCGCACCCTTTCCGCGATTGTTCTCGTGCGTCAACACCGTCACGCAGTCGAGCTGCCCGAGCTCATCGAAAAAATGCCTCCGTTCGCCCCTGCTCCCGTCGTCGACGAGGATTATATCGTCGATGCCGGCGTCTATCGCCTCATGTACCGTCGCCGACAGCTTCTCGTCCGGGTCGAGCGACGGTATTATCAGCGTGAAATCACAACTCTCCATCTATATCTACCTGTTTTTTTCGTTTATCTTTTCTTTTTTGCACCGACCGCAGAAACTGCCGCGACCGAGACCGCGATAACGCACACCGCGCCCGATGCCGCAAACGCCGACGCGCATCCGCCGCGTCCGCGTTCCTGCTCTGTTTCGGCGCTCCCCGGCGTCTGCGCCGCAGACTCTGCGCGCGCCCTTTCCTTTTCTTCTTCCGCAACTCTCCGCGACTCTTCCCTCGCGGACTCCGCGCGCGACGACTCCTCCGCCGCCTTCGATGCTTCGGCGGCCGCCATAGATTCCATCTCGGCTCTGTCTATCTCCGCGTACGACTGCGGTATATTTTCGAACATATCCGCGACCTCACCCGTGTCGACTCCCACATTCGTGCGGTAAAGCCCGTATTTGCACGGCGAATACGTCTTGATGTCCGTCGCCTTCGAGATCGTCTTGCCGTTTTTGCCGTATATCCAGCCGTAGAACCACGTCCAATGCTGCGACTTGTGGCACCGGAACCCTTCCTGCGTCATTTCAAACGCGGTCCTGCCGCCTAACGCGTCGAGCGGCACGTCCCAGTCCACGACTATCTCATTTTCGCCCCACAGATGTATATACGTCTTCGGCACGTCCCACACGCCGTACTTCTCCGCCGACTCCGCGTCGTAGGACGCATCAGCCGCGAGCGGCAGCGCCTCCGTCAGCGTCTCGCAGTTTATCATGTGCTGCCCGTGCCCGTATTCGCCGTTAAAATCGTGTCCGACGACAACGTGCGGACGGAAGCGCCTTATCATCTCCACCTGGAAACGCACCATGTCGTCCTTCGTCAGCCCGTGCTTTCCCTCTATCGCATACGCATCCTTGAGCGATTCCGAGTATTCGTCAACGACATCTCCGCATACGGGATAATTGCGCACCCCGACGGTCCACAGCCCGTTGAGCTGCTCGTGCGGTCTGTCGTGATACTTGAACGGATCGGTGAAATACACGACCTGCACCGCATATCCGCGCTCGCCCGCATAATACGGCAAAACGCCTGCGAAGAAAAGCTGCTCGTCGTCGACGTGCGTCGTCGCAAGCATCAAGTCGGCGCGCGCGCACGGCGGCTTCCATATCTGCACCCAATCGGGAACATTCCCCGCCGAAAACGCGTACAGCTCGGAAAGCGACACGTCGCCGCCCGCAAACGTCATCGTCACCGACGCGAATTCCCCGCCGAGCTCGCCCTTCACGTCGACGTATTCGTGAAGGAACATGTCGCCGCCGCAGCCGACCGTGTGCGTTTTGCCCTCGCCGTCGACGCCCGACAGCGTCCAGTCGCCGTACACGCGGTCAAATATGACGTACAGCGAACCTATCGGCGTGCCGTCCGCCGACGTCACCGTGACCGAACTGCCGGACGCGAGCGCCGTATACGTCTTTTCTGCGCCGTCGGTGAGAACCTTCACGTCGCACGCCGTGTCGTCGGCAGCGACGCCGATATCGAGCTCTCGCGCGTCGGCATCCGCCGCACCGACAGCGTCTCCGACTGCCTCATCATCATTTTCGCCGTGCGCGCATACGAGAAGGAGCGCCGCCGACAAAACGGCAGATATTATACATACAGCGCGCGCCGCAAGCGGTCTCAAAATGTCCCCTCCGAAAATGGTAATACATATTAGAGTATAACATATCCGTCATTTATTTGCAATAGTTTACGCGCGATTTGATGCGCGCCGAACGGACCCGCTATACTTCGTTTACATAAATTCTGCCCATTATATGCAAAATTATTTACCGCCGCCCGCATCTGCCGCATAATGCGGCAGTTTTACCACACTTTTCACGAAGTGAAAAGTGTAAGACGGCTTCGAGTGTAACGAGAAGACGTTATCAGGTCGGCGCGTCAGCGACGAACTGCCGCGCACTTCGCCCCGCCGCGAGGAAGCTGTTCGCAGATTTCCCCGCCGAGTCCGCGCAAACAGCAACACGCTTCATCTCCCTTAACTGCCTATATTATACCACAAAATTTGCGATTTGTCAAGTGACTTTCACAAATTTATGTATTTTTGTGCCATAACTGGTTTCTCCCACACTTTTCGCGAAGCGAAAACGTGTCGCAGCTCCGAACGTAGTGAGGAGATACTGCTCACACGCGGATCATCGTGCTTCCTGTACCCACCGGCAGCTACCTTTGACTACTTGACGTGGTGACGTCTTTCACACCTTTCAACCGGTTTTTGACAAGGGGGACTTTCTCGCAAGAAAGAGATGATCGGGGATG
>CANQMJ010000133.1 GCA_947624945.1 uncultured Clostridia bacterium
CGGTCGACCGCCGAAAGAAGCACCGCCCGATTTCGGAGATTATGTACAAAGATGGACAAGAAACGGAGCTTTGCTAAACGATATTCTTATCGAACTCGGTATGAGTAGGTCCACATTTTACAGGCGTCTGAGGGAGTATAATCTATCTTTCAAACAGTAAATCGGTTTCAAAAAGTTTACCTTTTGACATCGTGAGAAAAACTGTATTATATTGGGAATAATGCCTTATTATAGCTCATTTTACTATTTTGAAATACATATATTGACATATAAAATACAGTGATATAGCACATCGAAATAATTGCCAAAAGGTAAACTTTTGGAGAATATAACGAAAGCAGGGTGTGCATATGCTTCCTATATTGATTTTTAACTTTGAATAATGTATCATTAATATATGAAATAAATGCGGTCAGGTGACCATATGGACGAAAAAGACAAAGATTTTGAACAGTTCTACATAAGCATCTATGGGACGATGCTCTATTATTGTAAATCTTGCGGTCAAAAGAATGAAGACGCGGACGAGATCGTGGATGAAGCGTTCGTCAGAATGTGGCGTGCATGGGACAGGTGTTCTGCTCTTGACAGTATCAGAAGAAAGAAATGGATGTTCTCGACGATAGATAATATCATTCGCGAACGGAGAAAGAAGCATACTCCGGTGATAGAAGATATTGACGATCATATCAGAGAGCTTGAAGTTGAAGTCGGCGACGAGCTTAAAAGAGCATTTGAGAATATCAAATTTGATATATATGTTGATAGAATAAAAGAGATATTACCGCCGGGTGAATGGGAAACATTTGAAGAGATCGTAATTAAGCAGCACGATTATAAAGAAGCGGCGGTGGAACTCGGAAGAAGTATATCTGTCGTGTATTTACAGATGGCAAGAATACGCAAAAAAATCGAAAAAAAGAAAAAAGATGTCTTTAAATAAAAAAATTTTTCAAATCTTGATATAAAGTCATGATAAAAATGCCATATAGGTAATATAGGAGGTGTTTTGTTATGACAGATTTCAAAAGGTGGTTTTATGATTCAGGATGACAATGATGTATTAAACGAAGAGCTGATATCTGAATGGATATGCGAAGTTATACATCGCGAAGTATCGAAACCAGACGATGAGGTCGATTTAGAGCTTATTGATGAGTGTGAAAAAACCTTGGTATGCTTAAATGACGGCAGCGGAGTTTCTGAGGAAGAACTAAAAAAGCGGCTTGAAAAGATAATGAAAAAGAGCGACTATCGAGCTGATTCGGTTCATAAACTCAGGACCAAATCAATACGACGAGTCGCACTTGCGGCCGCATGTTTAGTTGTCGTTATGCTTATCGGTATGATCACCGCATACGCTTTTGTTCCGTCTGTAAAGAATTATATTTACGAAGTAATGGAGAATAAAATCGGACATCACACGGATATGGACGGAGTCACTTTTATATATAACGGAACTTTTACGAATTATCCGACCGTTGATGAACTGCTTCATTCGACAGAGCTGCAAGAAATGAACTTGATCCTGCCCGATGGCCTTCCCTCCGAAATGGCGCTGTCAAAGCTTGAATTTGTGAAAAATGAAAGCGTTTCGAACATAATTATAGCTTTTGCGGATACGAGCATTTCTATGGGAATTGAAATCGGCAGTATCATTGATATCGACGATGTCATCGCATTCTCGGAAGAGACAGTATATAACGGGATCGCATCGTATATTTACGAAGAAAACGGCGTATACAGCTCCGTAACGGTATACGGCTCAAATGTATATTACATCACATCGACTTCAAAAGATAAGATCACAAGAATACTTAGTTGCATGAAACCGGAGGATTAGCAAATGAGAAAAATTTACACGGCGGCAATTGTCATTATCTGCCTTATAGTGACAATGAATATTGTGTTTGCCGATTCAAGCCGAGAAATCAGAATGAAATATGAAGATGAAGATATTACTGTCATTTTTGACGGTTCGTTACCTGATGATGAGCTGTTATGTAAAAAAATAGCCGATCGCTTAGTAGATGGTGACAATGATAATGAAGTCGAGTCTATATCGTTATGCTGGCTGTTTGGACATGACATTACTACTGCTTCGGTGACAACCATAACGCATAAGGTTAGAACACATTCTCCAAGATGTTTGAAAGAAGTATATGATGTTGAGTTATGCAGCAAATGTGATTATTATAAGGAAGAACGAGTAGCTGCATATTACATCGTATGCCATCCGAACGACTGATTTTTCTTGATTTGAGGCTGCCCTCGTTACGGGGGCAGCTTTTTTTTGACCTATGAAAACCACCGGCAGTGCCGACGGTTTTGACACTAAAGACATTTTTACTTACGAGATTTTTATAAAAATTTGTGCTAATAGTAGAAAATTCCTGTTTTTGATATAAATTTTGGAATAATATGTCATATTGTAAATGAAAGAGTAATTCAAATGTTGCCTACAAGTTATTTATAGCTTACGACATACAGTTTTATAAGTGTGAGACAAAAAGACCTGTTTTGTTCATTGTCTTTTTGAAATAAAAAAGTAAACCGAGTTGTTTCTACTTCTGTTTTCAAATGACATCGTGTTTTACAACCGTTTGGGAAAATGAAAGCAATACATTTCGACATTTTTGCCGTAAAATAAATTAATATGGAGGGAAATGTATGAGATTTCATTATGTCCTGCTTGAAAGCAGATTGGAGCACCGTACATGTTACGGTATTGCCGCCGTTACTGTGAATGACGGCGTCGAGGTCATTTTGCAGTCGTTTGTCGACTTATCGTCTGACCGCCGTTCAGTCGCAAAGCTTGTCAGGCTTTGCAACAAGCTTGAGCTGTCACTGTGTCATTTGCCCGATGTGGTCGAGGATTTTTGCGTCGGAGGAATTGACGATGATTAAATGGGAGTTGTTTAAGCGGCTTCATGGCGCAGACAACTTGTGTTTGTGAAAAGCGGACAAAGCAGGCATAATTCGCTTTGACAAAACGGACAACAGAATAAAATCTAAACCCCGCACGGTAAACACATGTGACCGTGCGGGTTTTGATTTGAGAACGGTTCATTTTTTCGCTAAAATATAGCTGACCGCATTTGCGCGGAACATCACATAGCGAAGGAGAATCACATGTCAAACGCAGCAGCAGAAACGTACATCACAGCCGAAGTAATAGCTTCGTTTCGCTCGTACCTGATATCGGAAGAGAAATCCGCGTTTACGATAGACAAATACATCCGCGACGTTGCCGCGTTCGCCTCCTTTCTCGGCGGTGAGCCGTTGTCGAAGGAGAAGACCCTAGCGTATAAGTCGCATCTTATGGAGTGCTGCAAATTCGCCGATTCGAGCATAAACTCGATGATCTCGTCGATCCGCGTGCTGTTGAAATTCATCGGGCGTCCCGATTGCGCGGTGTCAAATCTGCGGATACAGGAGCTGCCGTTCAATCCCGAAGAAAAGAATCTGACGCAGGACGAGTTCGAGAGACTTCTTGACGCGGCAAAGGGCGACAGGCGGCTGCATCTCTTATTGCTCGTCATTTTTTCGACAGGTATCCGCGTGTCGGAGGTGAAATATTTCACGGTTGAATCGTTCCGCTCGAAGCTTGATAAAGTGCGCGTGACGGTTCGATGCAAAAAGAAAAACCGCCGCGTTATCGTGGCGGATGAATTGAAGCGGGAGGTGATGGAGTATATAAGGGAAAATAAAATCGAATCGGGACCAATATTACGCACACGAAGCGGCAGACCGCTCGACAGATGCGCGATTTGGAAGCAGATGAAGCGCCTGTGTGCAAAAGCAAAAGTTGCGCCGAGCAAGGTATTCCCACACAATCTCCGCAAGCTTTTTGCACGGACGTTCTACGCGGAGACGCAGGACATCGTGCAGTTGGCGGCGCTTCTCGGTCACAGCAGCATCAATACGACGAAAATTTATGTAAAAACGACCGAAGAAGAAGTGCGCGAACGTGTCGAAATGGTGGTGAATAAGCTGATTTTTGCAAAAATAAAGACCACATTATCTGCATAATGTAGTGCATAAAAAGAAAAATACGAAGGCAAAACAATTACATACATAAAAAAGCGCCTCGACAGCGCTTTTCAAGCATACCAAAAGAGCCCTTACAGATCTGTTCAAAAAAACACTTCCGCAAGGGTTCTGTCAGCATGCATAATTTTTCTTAAAAATATCGCTTTTCGCCAAATTTGACAACAAAAAGTGCGTGTTCAATTAGATTTTATGCGGAAAACATCTTGATTTCTACACATATTTCTGTTATAATCCTAACGATATAGTTCCCCGTATGCCGCAAATACCGTTGATTGACCACATTATGCAGATAATGTGGCAACCAAGACGGGGGACTTCGAATTAAAACGGTCAGATGATAAATGGCGGCGGAAAAATGCGAAAAAAACGTTTTAAGCCGTCGTTATTCATGTTTATCGGGAATGAGGCTGCACGGTGAGTATCGAGCTTTATGAACACAACAGGATCGCATACGAGTCGGCTGTCTCTATGCTGGCCGCTACCGGCAAGGCGGCAATCGTCCATCCGACCGGAACGGGCAAGTCCTTCATCGGCTTCAAATACTGCGAGGACAATCCGGACAAGAAAATTCTTTGGTTGTCGCCGAGTGAATATATTTTCAAAACGCAAATCGAAAACTACAAGGCGGCGGGCGGAAAGCAACTCGACAATATCACTTTTGCCACCTACAAAAAATTTTCTCTGTACACTGATGAGGAAATCGCCTCGATGCAATTTGACGGTCTTGTAACCGACGAATTCCATCGCGTCGGCGCCTTAAGCTGGCATGAAAATATCTTCAAATTTTTGAAGCTTTTCCCGAATGTTCCCGTCCTCGGACTGTCCGCGACGGCGATCCGCTATCTCGATGGTCAGCGTGATATGTCGGAGGAGCTGTTCGACGGCAATGTCGCGTCGGAAATGACGCTCGGAGAAGCCATCGTGCGCGGAATTCTTCCCGCGCCGAAGTACGTCATGGCGGCGTTCGTGTATCAGAATGAGCTTGACCGACTGAAAAAGAAAATCTATTCGCACCGCAACAAAGCGGTCCGCGATGCTGCGGAACGGTACTATGAAGCCCTTCGCCGTGCGCTCGAAATGGCAGACGGACTGGACGTTATCTTCGACAAACACATGGAGAAGCGCACGGGCAAATACCTTGTGTTCACGTCCAATATCGACGCGATGCGCGAGTGCATGAGCCATGTTTCCGAATGGTTCGGTAAAGTGGACGCGAATCCGCACGTATATTCGCTCTATTCCCTTGACAGGAAGACTTTGAAGTCGTTTGACGAATTCAAAGCAGACACGGATACGTCGCATTTGAAACTTCTCTTTTGCATCGACGCGCTGAATGAGGGCATCCATGTGGACGATGTGGACGGCGTGATTTTGTTCAGACCCACGGTTTCGCCTATTGTATACAAACAGCAGATCGGCCGTGCGCTCTCGTCCGGGAAATCTCATACACCCGTGATCTTCGACATTGTCAACAATTTTGAAAATCTGTACAGCATCGGTTCCATTGAGGAAGAGATGCGCGCCGCCATCACCTATTATAACTATTTCGGTGACGGAGAAAAGATAGTGGCCGACCGTTTCAAGGTGATAGATGAAGTTCGCGACTGCCGTCAGCTTTTCAATCAACTGGAAGAAACGCTGACCAACTCATGGGACACCATGTACGCTTGTGCAAAGGCATATCATAAAGAATATGGTGACCTCTATGTACCCGTTGATTACAAAACGCCGGAAGGATACTCTCTTGGCGCGTGGCTGCAAACACAGAGACAGATCCGCGCGGGCAAGGTTATCGGCATCCTCGGCGAGGACAGGATCGCCAAACTGGACGCGCTCGGTATGCGATGGGAAAGCGTCAACGATGTGTCATGGGAACGGCACTATGCAGCATGTAAAGTTTATCATAAAGAACACGGCGACCTCAACGTCCCCGGCGATTATGTGACGAAGGACGGGCTGACGCTCGGAAAATGGATCATCTGCGTTCGAAACTATCGCCGCAACAGAATCAAGAGCAATTACTTCACCCCGGAACGCGAGCAGATGCTCGTCGATCTCGGCATGATATGGGACACGAACGATTATCTGTGGCAGCGCAACTACGACGCGGCAAAGGCATACTACCTCGAACACGGCGACCTTGAAGTGCCGAAAGGATGTATTCAGGACGGCGTGAAGCTGGACAACTGGCTGCATGATCTGCGGAAGAAATACCGGCATGATCCGCATATTCGCGGCAAGCTGACAGACGAGCAGATCGAGCAGATGGATGCGCTCGGTATGCGTTGGGAATCAAAGAAAAACCTTGCGTTCGAGAAAGGCTATGCTTATGCGAAAGCATATTCCGCCGAACACGGTGCTGCCGACGCACCGTATGCATACGTCACGCCGGACGGGTACAAGCTCGGCGTATTCCTGAGCAAATGCAGGGAGAAATACGTCAAGGGCAAGCTGAGCGAGACGGAACTGAAAAGGCTCAA
>CANQMJ010000134.1 GCA_947624945.1 uncultured Clostridia bacterium
GCTCAGTCGATAGGCGAGCCGGGCACACAGCTCACGATGCGTACGTTCCATACGGGCGGCGTCGCGGGCTCCGATATCACGCAGGGTCTGCCGCGAGTCGAGGATCTGTTCGAGGCGCGCAAGCCGAAGAAGCCCGCTATCGTTACGGAGTATGACGGCACCGTCTCGATCCGCGACGACAAGCGCGTCCACGTCGTCGACGTGACGACGGAGGCGGGCGAGATCATCTCGTACACGATACCTTACGGCATGGCGCTCAAGGTCACGGACGGTGACTACGTGACGCACGGTCAGCCGCTGACGGAGGGCTACATGAGCCCTGCCGACATAACGCGCATCAACGGTCTTGACGCGACGTACGACTACATCGTACGCGAGGTCCAGAAGGTGTACAGACTCCAGGCCGTCGAAATAAACGACAAGCACATCGAGGTCATAACGCGTCAGATGACGCGCAAGGTCAAGGTCGACGACGCGGGCGACACCGATCTGCTCGCGGGTACGATGGTGGACGTCAGCGAGATCGAAGAGGAGAACGCGGCGATACAGGCGCGCATAGACGCGGGCGAGATAACGCTTCGTCTTGCGACGTCGACGCCGGTGTTGCTCGGCATTACGAAGGCATCGCTCGCGACGAACAGCTGGATGTCGGCGGCGTCATTCCAGGAGACGACGAAGGTACTGACCGAGGCGGCGATACGCGGCAAGGTCGACCACCTGCTCGGCCTCAAGGAAAACGTCATAATCGGTAAGCTTATCCCCGCCGGGACGGGCATGGAGCGTTACCGCAACATCGGCATCGTCGAGACGGAGGAGAGCTCGGAGACGATGAAGAATCTTCTCTCAGGCACGAGCGTCGCGGTCGACGAGGACGGTGACGAGAGCGAGAGAGCAGTCGATTTCGACATTGACGACGACGATTACTTCGACGACGATGAAGACGGTGAGAACGTCGACTTCGACGACGATGGCGGCGACGACGATTACTATGACGATGACGACGATGAGGAGTATGAGGACGACATGTCCGATGAGGCTTACGCGGACGCGATCGACAAGCTTCTCGAACGTCAGATGGAGTCGGAAAAGGACAAATAAATTATCGGCGTTATGCAGATATAAAACGGGGGCGCGCCGCCCCCGTTTTATTCTTTTCGACATTGCGGGACTGTTTGCAGGATGTATAAATGTTCAATTTTACTATTGACACGGTGGAAATTGCAGTATATAATTTCGATAATCCGAAAAAGGGGGATATTTACAATGAAACAGAAGAGGATCGCAACTATACAGGATCTGTCATGCTTCGGCAAATGCTCGCTGACTGTGGCTCATCCGATAATGTCGGCTATGGGACTCGAGGTCTGCCCGATACCGACGGCGGTGCTGTCTACGCACACGTATAAATTCAAGGGGTGGACGTACCGCGACCTGTCGGCGGACATTCCCGCTATCGTCGACCACTGGAAGCGCGAGGGGCTGACGTTCGACGCCGTAAGCACGGGATATCTCGGCACCGTCGAGCAGATAGGCATGGTGTCCGATTTCTTCGATGCGTTCCCGGGCATGATAAAGGTCGTCGACCCGGTATTCGCCGACAACGGCGTGCTTTACACGGGATTTTCCGAGGAATATGCGGCTGAAATGACGAAGCTGTGCGCGCGCGCCGACATAACGGTACCGAACCTGACCGAGGCATCGTTCATGCTGCGCGAGCCTTACCGCGCGTCGGGATATGACGAGGAATATATACACGGCGTCCTGCGCCGTCTGTGCGCGCTCGGCTGCAAGACTGCGGTCGTGACGGGCGTCATATACGAGCCGACGCATCAGGGCGCTGTCGCTTACGACTCCGAAAAAGACGAGTTCGTCGAGTACTTCAACGAGAATATCGACGTATCGTTCCACGGCACGGGCGACATATTCACGTCGGCACTCGCGGGCGCGGTGACGCTCGGCAAGCCGCTGTACGACGCGCTGAAGATCGCGGTCGACTATACGGTCGAGTCGATAAAGGCGACGATGCCGGACAAGGATGAGAGCTGGTACGGCGTCAGATTCGAGCAGTGCCTGCCGGGACTTATAAAGTCGCTGTAATGTAGTAAAGTGAAACAACATAAGCAATCGCCGCGCGGAGCCGTTTGCGAACGGTCTCGCGCGGCGGTTTTTGCCTATTGAATTCTCCCACATTTTCGCAAAACAAAACCGCCGCCGACTAAACTATGGTGACGAGCCGTCAGGCTTTCAAGTGTACCCTACGCGCACAACGCCCGTGCGATGCTCGAAGAAACCAGCGTCAGACGCAGACACGACGTCTCGACGGCGCAGTCGACATGCCGCGAGGTAGCTGTTCGCAGGCCCCCCGTTCAACCTACGAACACCTCATCTCCCTTAACCGCCTATATTATACCACATAATCTGTGATTTGTCAAGTACTTTTCACAAATTCATGTATTGTTTTCGCGTAATCGCTCAACCGTATCCAAACATACATCTCCGCTCACCGCGGATGTTTGTACAGTCTGCACCCACCGGCAGCTATCTTTGTACACTTGACGTGGTGACATCTTTCACACCTTCGAATAGGTTTTTTGACAAGGGGGACTTTCTCGCAAGAAAGTCCCCCTTGTCGAACCCGAAAGAGGCTCCCGTGTGTTCGTCGATGTTATCCAGTCTGCGGCAAAAGAGGCAACAGGGCTCTGACCGCGTCAACGTTTCCTGCGAACAGCTCCCTCGCGACGTGGCGAGTGCGCCGTCATAGCGTCGTGTCTCCGTCAAGCTGTGTCGTGTCGGGCATCGCACGAGCGCGGTGCGCGAACGTGAAGCTGGGAAGCCGGTATCTCCTCACTACGTTCGGAGCTACTACACGTTTTCGCTTCGCGAAAAGTGTGCGCGCTGCACGTCCCGTCGGTTTTATGCATATATTCACGCGATATGCAGAAGTTAAAAGAAATTTAAGCGTTTGTTCCGTTATTCTTAAAACTTTCGGCGATGCAGCTATGATATAATTTATTTATGAAGAACGTCGGCTTATCATAGCCGGTACAAAGAAGCGATTATCGCAAAAACTAAGAATTGGATCACATGAAAAAATCATTGCGGCACATTTATTATGAAAGCATTACATAATATTCTTTCGGGGATATACGACATATTTTGCAGCAGCAAAAAAATGTTCGTGCTCATGATCATCGGGATCATCTCGAGCGATCTGATCCTCATATACTGCTACTCATCATATGCCGTATATAAACAGAGCTCTCTCGTCGGGACAGGCGTTCAGGCACGGAAATATTCTGTGTCTAATGACGGCAGTTTATCTTTTGATGAGATCGAAAAGCTCGAAATCGGCGCGGACCTCATGCGGACATACGATGTGACCGATTATCCGGCGCCCGATGCGACCTCGCAGGAGTGGTACACGGAATTAAAAATAGTATCCCCGGACGGGACGGCGTCTGCGTTCGTGATGTCTGATCAGACATCTTCAAAAACAATGCCGCCTGTAATACGCGCATTTCACAATGACATCACAGATGCCGACATCGTGCTCGGGGAAGGTAGGTTTGACGGCGATCCGTATGAAATGATAGTTCCGTACAACAGCGTAACGGCTTCATTAAAGTATGATCCGACGACCGATTCATACGGCACGGTCGACATGGACGGGCATACGTTTCGCGTTATCGGCGTTTCATCATCGGACGGGATCCTGATCATTCCTTACGGCACATTCATCGAACTCGGATATCAGCCGGAATATATCGGGTATTATACTCTTGATATATTGCCGCGTGAAGAAAGCGTCGACCTCAGAGAAAGCATTGCCGAAGCATACGGATGCGGCAACGGCAGTATATCATATCCGTACCGTTACTATGACGCCGCCGAGCGCGATTATATATCCCTCGCCGCGCTTCTTTTCCTCGTTTATCTCATCTCTATGCTCGCGTTTTTGTTCTATATGATGTTTTTTGCGGAGCGCTCGCTGCGCACATATGCGATCTCTCATATCTGCGGCGCGTCCAAGTCAAGGCTCGTTTTGGGACTGATCATACAAAATACGATGCTCTCTGTCGTATGCGCCGCCGCCGCGTTTGCCGTCAACGTCTTATTGTCAGTGGCAAAAATAAATATCATGGGGGAGATGTCATATACGGTCAGGGATATCGTATCAATATTTATCACGGTCGTTATATCGACATTTATTTTGACAGTGCCGTCTATATGCAAAATTACAAAACTTTCGGCGGCCGAGCTGTACCGTGATGCATCATAGGTGGACGGAATGAAAAAGTTCTTCGGACTGTGTTTTGACTTTATATGTTCCGCAAAACTGAATATGATCCTGATCGTCGTCATTTGTACCGTTGTCTGGTGTACGCTTTCCGTTATGTACGGCAATTACGTCTATTACACGGACAGCTATAATATGTTCAATGACGCCGGCGCTGCGGACGATATATATTTTACGGCTGTCGTAAGGTCCGGAGGCGAAATACCTAAGCTGCGGGAGAGGATACTTGCCATACCCGGGGTAACTGGGATCGCAGAAAAACCGTATTCCTGTCGGCTCCCTCTTTCCGACGACCCGGACACCGATTATGCAACATTTTTAAGATTTGAAGAAGCGCTTTACAAAAAGTTCACGCCCCGCCTGATCAAAGGCAGCGGTTTTGATTATTCATCCGATGCGCTTGAATGTATCGTGACGAATAAATATAGGCAGCCCGGCGTTCCGAATAACGTGCATGTCGGCGACCGGCTGAAATTCAAATATACGGATGCAGACGGCGAAATTGCCGAGATCGTTTTTAATGTCGTCGGGATCGGCGCCGCGAACCGGTTTTATCCCGTAATGGACGGCGGCGGGAGTGCGAGCGAGACCGTATCGGTTTTGGGACAAACAAGCGCCATACTCTTAAAATACAGTTCTTTGACATCGGTGTCTCTTGACAAGGTGTTCGGTGCTCCGCTCGAACAACGTGGAGCGGATCTCTATACGGCTTTTGTTGAGACAGACGCTGATCTTTCGGAAAATGAGCTTGACGGTATCGTTGAGGCGTGCGACCGATTCGGCAGCGCTGCGAAGGGAAGCGTAATCCTTGCAAACACAAAAACAGAGTTAGACAGCAATATGAAAATATATGCGCCGGTGTTTATGTTTTTATCTGTCTTTCTCATTACCACGATCGTTTGCCTTATTACTCTTTCGATCTACAGATACGCCGAGTCGTACACGATCTGGCGCATTTTGGGCGGCTCCCGGCTCCGTGTCGTCGCCGTTATCTTTGCGTCATATTCCGTCTCTGTCGCTGTATCGCTTATAATGATGAATATCATTCTGCACATCGTCATTTCGGGCAGTATTGTGAATTTGGAGATATTCTCGACGTGCATATTGGACCTCAAAACGACATTACCTGCGTACGCAGCCGCTTTTCTGACATGCGCTATGACTGCCGCAATAACAAATTCGATGGTAAGAGGACACGACTTACGTCAGCTCAACGGAAAATATAAGGAGTAGGAATATTATGCCGCTGATAAAGATAAGTGATCTGAACAAATCATATCCTGTCGGCAAAGGTAAGTTTGCCGCATTGAAACATGTCGATCTTACCGTCGAGCGCGGGGAGATGCTTGCGGTGATGGGCAAATCCGGTTCTGGCAAAACGACTCTTCTGAATGTAATAGGCACGCTCGATTCGTTTGACAGCGGCAGCTACCTTTATAACGGACATAATGTGAAAAAGATGACGGACGGCGCAAAGGCATCGCTGCGTGCATCCGAGATCGGATTCGTACATCAGGATTTCCTGCTCATGAACCGCAAGACTGCCGCTCAGAATGTCGCATTTCCCCTCTATTTCGGCAAAACGCCGTACGGCAAAATCAAAAGACTCGCCGCCGACGCGCTGTCAAAGACGGGCGTCCTCGAGCAGGCGGACAAGCATGTGACCGATATGTCGGGCGGGCAAAAACAGCGGGTCGCGATAGCACGCGCAATCGTCACAAAGCCGTCCCTCATCCTCGCCGACGAGCCGACTGGCGCACTTGACCGGGCGACGGCAGACGAGATAATGCGGTTGCTTTTGGAGCTGAACCGTAAAAACGGTATAACCGTGATCGTAGTCACTCACGATATCGAGATCGCCGATATGTGCGGGAGGATTGTTTATATCAAAGATGGCAGATTGATGGAATCATGACAGCTTCGCAAACACTATTTCTTTTCGACTGCCTATATTATACCATATTTTCGTGATTGTCAAGTGCTTTTCACAAATTTATGTATTTTTTATGCAATGGCTGGTTTCTCCCACACTTTTCGCGAAGCGAAAACGTGTCGTAGCTCCGAACGTAGTGAGGAGATACTGCTCACACGCGGATGTTTGTACAGTCTGCACCCACCGGCAGCTATCTTTGACCACTTGACGTGGTGACGTCTTTCACACCTTCGAACAGGTTTTTGACAAGGGGGACTTTCTCGCAAGAAAGTCCCCCTTGTCGAACCCGAAAGAGGCTCCCG
>CANQMJ010000135.1 GCA_947624945.1 uncultured Clostridia bacterium
TCTGACGTGGGACCCGCACCCGGACAAAAGATACACGGCGCGGTATCTGTCGTATCTGTCGCAGCGGTACGCGGAGGGCACATTCTACGACTGGGGCGTCGTTATGCGCGACGAGCGCAAGCTCATCGGCACGTGCGGATTCACGCGCTTTTCCGAGGAAAACAATTCTGCCGAGTGCGGGTATGTGCTGAACCCCGACTACTGGGGACGCGGCATCGCGCCGGAGGCGCTTTGCGAGGTCATGCGGTTCGGCTTCGGCACACTTCATCTGCACAGGATAGAGTGCCGCTACATGATTGGAAACGAGCGCTCGCGGCGCGTTATGGAAAAGGTCGGCATGACGTACGAGGGCACTCACCGCGACGCGCTTTTACTCGGCAGGGAGTATAAGACTGTCGGTGTCTGCGCGATACTCGCCGACGAGTTTTGGGCGCGGTAGATCGCGTAGAGCTCCGACACTGTGACGAATCTGTACCCCCGTGACATGAGCTCGGGAATTATTATTTCGAGCGCCTCCGGCGTGTGCCACGCGCCCGTCACATAATCGTGCATCAATATTATATCGCCGCCGCGAACGTGAGAGAGGACCTCGTCCACTATCCCGTCGCGGCTTTTGTGCGCCCAGTCGTTGGTGTCGATGCTCCAGAGCGTGACTGTCTTGCCGGCATCATTTGCGGCGTCGACGACGGAGGAGTCGTATATACCGCCGGGCGGTCGAAGAAAGCGCGGTGTGGTGCCGCACGCGTCGAGTATCGCCTCGTCGGTCTTTTTTATTTCATCGGTGACGCCGGACACGCCGATTCCGCGCATATAGCGGTGCGAGTAGGTGTGACTGCCTATCTCGTGTCCCGCATTTGCGACTTTTGCCGTCACGTCGGGATAGAGCCGCACGTTCTGTCCTATCTCGAAAAACGTCGCCTTGATGCCGTATTTATCGAGAATAGAAAGTATGCGGTCCGTCTGCGACGGGTGCGGACCGTCGTCGAATGTGAGCGCGACCGCTTTATCCTCGCAGCCGTGCGTGAATACGATGCCGTCCCCGGCGTACGCGCACGGCGCGAGAATTATCGCGGCAATAATGAACGATATCAGCCGCCGCATAGCTCGTCGAGCGTGCCGAATCTGTAGCCGTCGGCGCGCCATTTGTCGATGAGGTCGCCGAGTATGTCGGCATTCGTCTTTGATGTCGGGTGCAGAAGGATAACGGCGCCGTTGTGGGTGTTGTCGAGTATTTTTTTCATCGCGAACTCTCGGCTCGGCTGCTTGTTATTGTCCCAGTCCGCGTATGCGAAGCTCCAGAATATAGTCTTATATCCGCATCCGAGCGCGCAGTCGAGATTGCGCTTTGAGAACCGTCCTTCGGGCGGTCTGTAATAGCGCGCCATTTCCTCGCCCGTCAGCGACTTGTACGCGTCAGACATTTTGGCAAGCTCTTTTTTGAATTCCGCCTCGTCCGTGACGGTGCTCATGTCGTTGTGCGAATACGTGTGGTTGCAGACGAGGTGGCCCTCGTTTTTCATGCGCATGACGAGGTCGGGGAAGCGCTCGACCATGTTGCCGAGAATAAAGAATGCGCCGGTCGCGCCTTTGTCGCGCATAATGTCGAGTATGCGCGCGATGTTGCCGTTTTCATATCCTGCGTCGAACGTGAGATAGAGCACCTTGTCGCTGTCGTCCGCGTCCTTATCGACGTAGTAGCCTCCGCAGTTTTCGATAAATGCAAGGTCGGAGCCGAGCGGGGGCTGCGAGTGGTCCTTTGTGCGGTTGACGTACCAGTTATAGGGACGCGTGTCGTCGTAGTCGGCGGCATGGGCACGCGCCGATGTCGGGAACGCGAGCGCGAACGCGCACAGCGCCGCCGCCAAAAGCGCGGTCGCCGCGAATTTTATATGATCGTCTTTCATGATAAAGCCTCGATTATAATTTTTGTTCCGTTCATATTCTGCGCCACCGGCGGTCGGCATAACCGTGAAAAATATTTGAAAAAAATTTGATGCAAACGCACACAAAACGCCACTATATAAGCGAGGGGGTGATAAAGACGGAGCTGATCGAACAGTTCGCGCGCGACTATATGGGACGCGTATACTATTTTTGTCTGCGAAGGACGGGCGACGAGCACGAGGCGGAGGACCTTGCGTCCGACATAGCGTATAACGTCATCGCATCGCTCAGACGCGGAGCCGAACCCGACAATTTTCGCGCATACGTGTGGAGCATAGCGCGCAGGCGATACGGCGCATGGGTGAAAAGCAGGCGGGCGGCGGACGGCGATGCTGTGCGGAGCCTTGACGACACAGACGATATTGCAGACGACAGCGTCGACGTCGAGGGCGAGGTCGTGCGCCGCGACGAGATAATGCGTCTGCGGCGCGAGCTTTCGCTTTTGTCTGCGGACTACAGAGAGATAGTCGTTGCGTACTATATAGAGAACCGCAGAACGCGCGAGATTGCTGCGTCCTTATGCATCCCGAAAAGCACGGTCGAGTCAAGACTCGCGCGTGCGAGAACAATGCTTACGGAGGGCATGAAGATGGCAAGAGAATTCGGAAAGAGAAGCTACGACCCGTCGCGTATCGTGTATACGCAGAACCGCGACACGAAAACGGGCGAGGGAGGCGAGAAGTTCATCGAGCGTTCGCTGTCTCAGAACATACTGCTCGAAGCTTACGACTCGCCGTCGACGGCGGAGGAGTTGTCGGTCGAGCTCGGCGTGGCGCTGCCGTATATGGAGGAGGAGCTGCGGTTCCTTTGCGGCGGCGATATGCTCGAACGCGTCGGCAAAAGGTACAGGACCAATATCGTCATATTGAGTAAAGAGGCGCAGAACGACGTATACGAAGCCGCCAAAAACACCGTATCAAAGGCGCTGCCTTTGATAAAGCGCGCGACAGAGTATATCGGTGAAAATCGTATGCTGCCGAAAAATCAGAGTTATGACGACATGAAGCCCGCGCTTTTAGAGATGTACGTGTCGCGAATACCGATAAAGCCTGCGTGCGAGATACACACGCTGCACCACAAAGTCGGCGGCGACTGGGCGATACTCGGCTGCGAGGTGTCGGACCTGCCGAAAACGTGGCTCGAGGTCGGCGGGAGCGAGCGGTTCCATCAGGTCATGGTCATCGGCGACAGGACAGGCTTTGACGTCGACGTTGACGAGCACGATGTGCCGACGTTTGAACGCGAGACGCTCGACGAGCTTTTGTCGACGCCGTATGACGGCGAGATCGCGCGCATATTCGACGGGTACGCGTCGCGCCGCGACGAAATATTGAAGCGCGATATTCCCGCGTACCTGTACGGGTCGGCGATGTTCTCGTCGGGCGCCGATATGCGCGGGATATGCCTAAACATGATGACGGAGGACGGATTTATCAGGCTGCCGCGGAATATGGACAGGAGCGCCGTCGGCGTATGGAACTTTTCGTGACCTAAAAATAAAAAGGGGCGCGCGCCCCTTTTTATTTTTCCTTTTTGCGCACGCGCAGAAACAGTCTCGCGAGCGCGGACGGGTCAAAGGGAATGAGCGGGTAAAGATAGCTCTTGCCGCATATGCCGCGCATAAAGACGAGCAGCGCCAGTATCAAAGCGACGCCGACGAGAAGTCCCCACGGACCGAAGAAGAACACGAGCGCCAAAAGTCCCATGCGGAAATATTTGAACGCGTAACCGAGCTCGTAATTCGACTGCGTGAAGTTCGATATAGCCGTGAACGCCATGTAGAATATCACTTCCGGTATGAGCCAGCCCGTCTGCACGGCGAAGTCGCCGAGCAAAAGTCCGCCTATTATCGAAAGTGAGTTCGACATCGTCGACGGCGTCGTGAGCGATGCGAGCTTCAAGACGTCGAGGGCGAATTCGGTCAGGTATATCTGCACGATGACGGGCAGCTCGCCCGTGTCCGCGGGCACGATGAACGACAGCCACGCGGGCAGCGCGTCTCCCATGCGGAAGAGCATATACCATACGGGCGTGATGAATATCGTCGAGACGAACACGAACGTGCGTATGATGCGCAGATACGAGCCCGTGAACGGCGGGAAGTAGAAGTCGTTGGTCTCCTGCAAAAAGTCGAAAAACGATGTCGGCAGAAGCATCGCTTCGGGAGAGGTGTCGCAGAGCACGGCGACGCCGCCCTCGAGCAGGTGCGCCGCCGTCGCATCGGGGCGTTCGGTCAGACGTACGCGCGGGAGAGGGTTATACCAGCCGCGCCGGAACATCGACTCCATAAGCGACTGATGACCGAGCGGCAGCGCCTCGACCTTGATGTCGGCGAGCTGCTTTTTGAGCTTATCGACAAATTTATCGTCGGCGATGCCGTCGATATAGGCGACAACGACGTCGGTGCGCGAGCGCGAGCCGATGCAGACGTAGTGCATGCGCAGACGCGTGTCGCGTATGCGGCGACGGATGAGCGCCGTGTTGAATATGAGCGTCTCGACAAAGCCGTCGCGCGCGCCGCGCATGACGCGGTCGTTCTCGGCGTCCTGCGTGTCGCGGGACGGGTACGAACGCAGGTCGATGACTGCCGCCTCGCCCGCAAATCCGTCCGACACCATGAGACAGCAACCGCCGAGCACGCCGCGTATTATATCGCCGCCGTCAGACGTAATATCGACCTCGACGTCGGGCAGATGGAGCGACGCGAAGCGCTTCGCCGCGCCGGGCTTGCCGTCGCCGAGGTCGTCGAGTCCGACGAGGAACATTAAGAGCTTTTGAAGCTCGCCGCCCTTTACGAAGCCGTCTATATAGTAGAGCACCGCACTGTGGCCGTTCGCGCTTATCTCGCGCTTTATTATATCAAAGTTGTCGTTTACGAAAAGAGCGCCGTCTATATCGGCGACGGTCTTTGTAAAATCTCCCGTTATCTCGAGCATAGAGGACCTTTGCGATTTTTCTTTTATTATGCGCGCGGGCGCATGACAATATGCATTTTTACAAAAAAATGCGGGAGCCGAAATCGGCTCCCGCACGTGTCTGTTTAACCCTTTTACTTTACTATATCCGGCACCTTGCCTTCGAGGAACCACGTTTCGAGCACATTCTCCCCGATGTAGTGGTCGACCTCCTCTGCGGTCGACGCTGCGCCTTCGTAGACTATGTCGCCATCGATATACGCATACTTCCCGTCATGGCTCATCATGTATACCTCTACATAATATCCGCTGTCCGTATGCACGGTACGGTCGGTCCATGCATATACGTTCATCGCTTCGAGCGTCGGGAGTATCTTGTGTATGTCGTTTTTGTCCGTGAAGGTCCGGTCGTTCCCGTCGATGTCATGTACGACTATACGCGTCACCTGATCCGCGATCAGATCGATGTATTCGTCATATGAGAGCGAGAGCAGGTCCTCGACTTTCACGGCGGCGACGACGCTTTCGTCGACATTTCGGAACTCTATCGTGCCCAGGGCATCATCGAAGTATATTTTTTCGCCGATGAGTTCGTTGTCGTTGAGCAGGACCAGCAGCTTTACAAGCTGAGGATACGTTATAGGACTGTAAAATGACTTTCCATTATAATAATCGATTCCACTATAATCATCGACGTAATATCCGTCGCCATTAATGTAAGCGTCCGTTTGAACAGGGTATTCCCAGCCCCCCTCTATGCGGATCTTTCCTATCGAGGTCTCGTCCACAGGCTTGAAATCGTTGAATATCTCTTTTATCTCGTCCGTGAGCTCCCGGCAGTCGCGTACGACGTAGTATGCGTAAAAATCGGCGTCCGCGAAGTTGTCGATGCTTTGACCCGAGAAATTCTCAATATCGGTCGCGTTTGCAAGCACGAACTAACCGGGCAGCATTATATTCGACAACTCGAGATCATCCGCTTTGAAAGTCGACATATAGGCAGATTGTTTTTCCTCGTTGATGTCAGCCAATAAGTCGATAAGACCGCGCAGATATTCGTACGGGACCGTCGGATAGTTGTATCTGAGCGAGATGCCGCCGGGTTCATTGTATAAGACGTTGACGTACGAATTCTTGGCGCTGTACGGATAATTGTCGCCGCCGTGCCCGTCCGCTTTGAGCTTTGACACCATATCGTCGACCTCTTTGATTATCGCGTCTATTTCGTCCTTTTCGTCCGTGTTGACCGTGAACTGCATGCCGCTGACCGAAACGTATATGCGTTCCGCGTGCGACGGCACCGTATAGTCGAGCGTACCGAATATGCCCGTGCTGAGCATTACGGACACGGCGGCGACGCATACGGCGGACACGCACAGTCCGCGTATGCCGCGGAACATCGCCTTAGCCGTGCGGTTGAGCGCCGTGTTGCAGAGCATGAACGAGAGAAGAAGCCCTATGATGAAGCCGAATACGCCCCATGCGACGGAGTCGACGATCTCTTCGAACATATAGCCGAGCAGGACCGCGGACGGCGCCATAACGATGTATTTCAGCGCTTCACCGACGCGGCGGTAGACGATAGATGAGCCCGAGCGCTCGATGGGACGGTTTTTATACGCGACATACGAGAGCGCGAACGCAAGGAGCATCATTATCGCC
>CANQMJ010000136.1 GCA_947624945.1 uncultured Clostridia bacterium
GCGTTCGTGCCACTCGCGAAAATATACGCCGTAGTCGTGTTTCGTCTTGGGGTATTCCCACATGTCGAACGATTCGTCAATGATGAGGAATCCGAGCTCGTCGCAGAGCTCGAGCAGCTCGACGGCGGGCGGATTGTGCGACGTGCGTATCGAATTCACACCCATGGAGGCGAGCTTTTCGAGCTTGCGCCGCAGCGCGGCTTTGTTGACTGCGGTTCCGAGTGCACCGCAGTCGTGGTGCTCGCATACGCCGTGCAGCTTGACGTGTCTGTCATTTAGATAAAATCCCGAATCGGCGCGGAACCCGATCTTGCGGAAACCAAAGCTGTTCTCCGCCGCGTCGACGATGCTGCCGCCGACTGTGAGCACCGTCGAGAGCGTATACATATATGTGTCGCCGATGTCCCACAGATGCGGCGACTCAACGTCCATGCTGCATTCGCATACGTCGCCGTCGACGCTCGCGTCGACCGATGCGATCGCGTTTCCGTCGCGGTCGACGATCTTGTGCGTCAGCGTGCCGTGCCCGCACCCGCAGAGCTCCGTGCGCACGGTGACGCGCCAGTGGCCGCCGTCAAGACGCGCGCACGATATGTAGACGCCGTCAGAGGTGATGCGCGACACGGGCACGGTTTTAAGCCATACGCGGCGGTATATGCCCGCGCCCGAGTACCAGCGCGTGTTCGGGTCGCGGTACACGCAGCGCACTGCTAACACGTTATCGCCCGCATGCAGATGATCGGTGACGTCGACCTCGAACGTAGTGTAGCCGTACTTCCACTCAAACACAGCCTCGCTGTTGACGAACACGGTCGAGTCCATGTAAACGCCCTCGAAGCGCAGTATCGTGCGGTCTTCCGTCGGCGCATACGTGTAGACGCGCCTGTACCAGCCTTCGCCCGTGCGGTAGAGAGCGTGCGTATCATAGATCATGTAGTCGTGAGGGATCTCGACGGGACGGAACGCGTCCGACGACATCACGTCGCCGTATAAGGCGCCGAGCTTCGTCTCACAGAATTCCCATCCGTCGCAGAAAAGTTTTGCTGTCGTTATCATGATTATTCTCCGTTTATATAAACGATTCCGACTAATCTTACCATGCGCGCGAAAAAAAGTCAATTACAGTCTGTCGGATAAAATGATATAGTTTATCGGTTCTTATAAAAGTTCTTGGAAAGAGGGTGGGTGCAGGGAGGGAGGAAAACTTCTTTATTTAGGGGACCCCCTTTTGTAGAAAGGTAGGAGTTTTGTCGCTCACGCTCCAAACCTCCCACACTTTTCGCACGACGAAAAGTGTCGCAGCTCCGAGCGAAGTGAGGAGATGCTCCACTTGTCAAAAGCGGACCAAATCTGTTTATCTTAAGTTTGCACTGAGAATTTTTGTTATTGTTAATTATAGAAAAATTGTAAAAGTTTTTGAAAGAAAGGGAGTGTGAGGGGAAGTAGGAAGAAGGGGCATCAGCCCCTTCTTCTGCTTTTTCGCTTTGCGAAAAAGCCAACTTCATTTCAAAAAGTTTTCCTTCCCTCACAGTATAAACCTAAATCTCCCCTACAAGCCGGCGCATCTCGTCGCGCGTATGCACGGAGCGCGCGCGGCGAATGATGTCGTCCTGTTCGGAGTTTGACATCGCCGTGAAGCGGTGGAACGCGTCCGTGTCCTGCGCGAAAGCCATGGCGAGTCCCTCGGGCAGCTCGGCGAATTCCTCGACGGGCGACACGCCCTGCCACGCGGGATGGTAAGCGCCGGCGCTTATACCGGACGGCAGTCCCGACGGGTCGGGGAAGGAGTACGGGTACGGACTGTTGTTATTTGTGTATGAGTTGTTTTTCATGGTCATCCTCTCGGGGGACAAACAAAACGTCCCCGACGTTATTGTCTGCACGTCGGGGACGCATGTATTCGTGGTAATTATTAGAGCAGGTGACGGTCGATGAAATCGTCCATGAATTCGCCGACCCATACGTGACCGCCCTGATGGACGTGCAGCTCGATATTGTCACGCGCGCCGAGGTTTTCGTACGCGGATTCGGCTATTTTGAACTGCGAGCGGACGTTTTCGATGCCGGACGCGCCGGCGAGCCTGTCGTTCACGCCAGATTCGATGAAAAACGGACGCGGCGCTATCATTGCGCCGATGTCGCCCATGTCGACGGTCTCGTAAAGATGCGGGGCGAAGTTGCAGCCGCAGTTTGCGGGCTGGAGCAAAAGCGCATCGCGGAAACCGTAGAAATATCCGCTCGTTATCGCGAGAGCGACGCGCCTGTCGAGGGCTGAGAAGTATATGGTCTGCTCGCCGCCGCCGCTCATACCGGCGCAGCCGATGCGGCGCTCGTCGACATCGTCTATAGACCCAACAAAGTCGAACAGACGCATGAGGTCCCACACCATGCCGCCGATCGGGGTGATGCCGAGACAAATGCATGCGTTCAGCATCTCGCGGTGCGAGTTCTGCGACTCCTTGCCCTCGCCCTGCTGACCGCGCTCGCGCCGTTCACCCGAGCCGCGTGCGTCGGGCGCCGCCACATAATAGCCGCGTCGGCAAAGCGACACGCCGAACGATTCGTATTCGAGCGTTTTTTCGTCGGGGGAGAAGCCGAGACACGCTTCCTTCGCGCCTCCGTGACCGTGCGGATTGAGCATTGCGGCGCCGTTCGGATGCTCGGGAACGAGAAGATAAAACGTCATGAACACTGTCGGCTCCGTCTCCATCACATAGTGTCGGCGCACAAAGCCGTCGAAAGCTGCCTCGTCGAGGAGCTGCGCCTGCGCGCCCTCAACGGGTATGCAGCGGTCGAGCCCTATCGCGGACGACAGCGCCGCCGACGCTTTTTCATACCAGCGCTCGTGCGAGTCTTTGTCCGAGGCGTCGTAGGCGTACCTGCGCGCGAAGCGGTCGAAGCGAAGCTTCATATACTCTTCGGTCGTATAGTAGGTCATTCGTAATCCTCCTCTTCTTCGTCGTCCTCCTGATATTCGGACGAGCCCGAGCCGCCGGCGAATATTGTCGATACGGCGACGCCGTTTTTGATATCCTCGATCGCCTGATTGTGCTCGGCGAGCGTTTCGGAAAAGACTGACAGTCCGTCGTTGTTGGCGACAAAATAGAAGTAGTCGGTAGCGCGCGGATATATCGCGTACGTTATCGCGGCTGTTCCGGGATTGCATATCGGACCGGGCGGCAGACCGCGGTACTTGTACGTGTTGTACGGCGAGTCATACTCGGTGCCGGTGAGCGTGTCGGGACGCTCGCCCATATCGTTGAACATCGCGTACATGATCGTCGCGTCAGATTCGAGATACGGGTACGACGCGCTGTTCTTGAGCCTGTTGTCGAATACGGACGAGACGAGCGGGAATTCGGCCTGCCCACCCGCTTCCGCTTCGACCATCGACGCGAGTATCATTGCCTGATCGACCGTCATGCCTTTAGAGTGGACGTAGTCGCGGAATTCATCGGTGAATTTGACCTCGAAGTTGTCGAGCAGCTTCGATATCGCCAAGACCTCGCTCGAATCGGTGAAAAAGTAGTAGGTGTCGGGGAAGAGGTAGCCGTCGAGACGGTAATATCTGTCCTCGGACCAGCCGTTTTCCTCGAGCTCGTCGATGAACCAGTAGTTGAAATCGTCGCTCCAATCGTAGTTGTTTATAGCTTCGACGAATCCCTCCTCGGTGCCTATCCCGTTTTCGACGAAAAGGTCTATTATCTCCTTTGTCGTCATGCCCTCGGGGATAGTGATAGAGATCTGCTCGACGTCGTGCGTCGGCTTGAACGCGTCGATGAACTGACCGTAATTGAGCGTCTTTGAAAGCGAATAGTCGCCCGCGACGAATATGCCGTAGTCGGGATCGTTCTCGTTTTCGGTGAACTGCGCGTACAGCTTGAATATTATCGGGTACGATATGAGCCCGTTTTCATAGAGCAGATCGGCTATATCGTTGAGCGTCGCCGCCTCGGGCACCGTCACGTCGACGACCTCGTCGTCCTTGACGAGAGCGAAAACGTCGTTGCCTATCGGTATGACGACAAAGAGCGCGAGCGCCACGCCGACGACGATAATAAACATGAGGTATACAATGCCCTTTATCGTGCCGACGATGGCGCCGGTCACGCCGTTTACGTGGCGGTTAATGTCCTTTTCTTCGCTTTCGTCGGACTCGTCAGCGTCGTCGTCGGGAATGTCGTCGTTTACGGACGCCGATCTGTATTTGTCGTTAACGTCAGCGTCGACAGCCGCGCCGACGGACGATTTTATCGTATCGCCCGAGTCAGCGTTTTTTTCGGACGCGCGGACTGCGGGACGCATTTTTACTGTATGAGCTTCGCGCGGTACGGTTCCGCGTTCATCGCCGTTTTCATCATGCATGAAAGAACGACTCCTTTCCCCCGCCGTTAGAGAAGAACGGCGAGTATGTATATGAGCAGACATGCGGCAAACGGTATCGTCATGACGGCATAGACTGCCGGTGTGCGCTTTTCCTTCGGGCGCACATACGAGCTGTCGGCGTTGTAGACGCCGTAGCTTTTATAAAGTCTGCCTGCCTCGCCGAACAGAAGCGCGAAAGATAGTATCGTCAGCGCGGTCACGAGAAATGAAAAAATAACTATGTTGCGAGGCTGAAGTATGCTGTTCCAGATGTAATCCTCGAAAAACAGTGTGAAGATGTTGTTCGCCGTGTGTACGACCATCGAGGCGAGCACCGAGCGGCACGCGTAGGCCGTCATCGCGAGTATGACCCCCGATATAAAATAAACGGGAATTAGCGTCAGGTCGAAGTGCAGCATCGTGAAAAGAACGGAACTGAGTACGACCGCCGCCGCGACGCCGCAGTCCTCGTATTCGGCGAGCATGATGCCGCGGAACACGAGCTCCTCCGTTATGGCGGGGAACAGCGCGAACGACAGACACGCGAAAATGACCGAATCGCCGTATCCGGCGCTCGGCGTGAAAACGTGATAGATAAGTCCCGTTTCAGGCGTGTAGTGAAGCGCCGAATTTATCCACAGCTTGATTGTGCACGTTGAGAGTATGAGCGTTATCGTTGAAATAAGAATGAACGGTATGCTGCCCGGTTCGAAGAGCCGGAACCGTATCGCGCTCGAATATCCGCCGCCGCGCAGCCGACAAAAGAACAGCGCCGGCATCGCGAATATAAGAAGCTCAAAAATAATGACGGTCAGATACGGATTCGTGCTGCCGAGAGTCGACGGGTCGACGAGCTCCGAGCCGAGCAGAAGCAGAAATATGACTGCGCACAGCGTCGGCGCTGCGTTAACGGACCGTATTTTCAAGCGTGGGACGCACTCCTTTTTCCGTTATGAGAAGTCCGGCTCTGATGTCGTAGCGGCCGTGCGGCAGCGACGGTACGACGAAGTCGGAGAATATGACGCCGACGACGGAGCCGTTGTAGGCGTTGAAGAATCTGTCGTAGTAGCCGCCGCCGTAGCCGAGACGGTAGCCGTACTTGTCGAACGCTATCGCAGGTGCGAACGCAAGTGAGCCGCGCGTGTCGTCGCTCGGATCATATAGCGGTGCGTCCTCGCGGGGCTCGAGCAGTCCGAAGCTGCCTGGTTCTAGCTCGTCGAGCGAGTCCACGATGTGATACGTCATGTACGCGAACGAATCCTCGGGCTTATGACATCGCGGGAACGCGACCGATTTGCCCGCTTCCCACGCCGCTTTCGCGATCGGCGTCACGTCGACCTCGACCTTTTTCGGCGCGTAGAGAAGTATCGTCTGCGACAGACGGAAGCCGGAGAGTGCGACTGCGCGCTCGCATATGGCGCGGCTCATCTCGTCGCGCTTTTCCTGCGGTATGGCTTCGCGTGCCGCGATGTACTTTTCGCGCAGCTCGGCCTTCTGTGCCTTCATGTAATTCATATATTGTCCTTTCCTTTCGATGCCTGTAAGTCGTTTACGCGCGGTATCCGTCGCGCGCGCGGTCGACGGTGTCGTCGGCCTTATCATTTCCGAGTATCGATGCGACGAGAGCGTGACCGAAGTCGAGGGCGAAGCCCGCCGCCTTCGCCGTCACTATTTTGTCGTCGACGACGACCGGTTTATTCTCCACGACTGCGCCTTTGAGCTCACCCGTATATGCGGAGAACGATACGGCATGACGTCCCTCCAACAGTCCGAGACTGCCGAATACCGACGGCGCCGCGCATATCGCGCCGATAACGGCGCCTTTTTCATACGCCGCCATGACGGCGCGTCTGACGTCGACCGATGCGGAGAGATTGTCGGTGCCCGGCTGACCGCCGGGAAGAACTACCGCCTC
>CANQMJ010000137.1 GCA_947624945.1 uncultured Clostridia bacterium
CAAACGTGCCGAGGTACCGCTTCGTGTACGGGTAAAGACCCGCGTCGAGCAGCTTCGTTATGACCGTGCGCTTCGTGTCGAGCGAACGCGCCGCAACATCCATCATGTGGTCGAGACGCGAGTAGAATTCATTTTCATCCTTCGACAGATACGCGATGCGAGGCATGTTGATGGTCACAACGCCTATCGAGCCCGTCGACTCGCCCGAGCCGAAGAATCCGCCCGACTTCTTGCGCAGCTCGCGCAGGTCAAGTCTCAGACGGCAGCACATCGAGCGCACGTCGGACGGCTCCATGTCGCTGTTTATATAGTTGGAGAAATACGGCGTGCCGTACTTCGCCGTCATTTCAAAGAGCAGCTTGTTGTTCTCCGTCTCCGACCAGTCGAAATCGCGCGTTATCGAATACGTCGGTATCGGATACTGGAATCCGCGTCCGTTCGCGTCGCCCTCGATCATGATGTCGATGAAAGCCTTGTTTATGACGTCCATCTCCGCCTTGCAGTCGCCGTAGGTGAAATCCATGTCGCGGCCGCCGACGATGGCGGGAAGATTTTCGAGGTCGGAGGGCACCGTCCAGTCCAGGGTGATGTTGGAGAACGGAGCCTGCGTGCCCCATCTCGACGGCGTGTTCACGCCGAAGATGAAGCTCTGTATGCACTGCTTTACTTCTTTATATGTGAGGTGGTCGACCTTCACGAACGGCGCGAGATACGTGTCGAACGACGAGAACGCCTGCGCGCCCGCCCACTCGTTCTGCATGATGCCGAGGAAGTTCACCATCTGATTGCAGAGCGTCGAAAGATGCGACGCCGGAGCCGACGTGATGCGCCCCGTGACGCCGCCGAGTCCCTCGCGAATGAGCTGCTTGAGCGACCACCCCGCGCAGTAGCCCGTCAGCATCGAAAGATCGTGCAGATGCAGGTCCGCGTTGCGGTGCGCGTCCGCGACCTCTCGGTCGTAGACCTCGGACAGCCAGTAATTAGCCGTTATCGCACCGGAATTCGACAGGATAAGTCCGCCGACTGAATATGTGACCGTGCTGTTTTCCTTGACGCGCCAGTCGGTGGCCTTGACGTATTTGTCGACGAGCTCCTTGTAGTCGAGGATCGTCGAGCCCATGTTGCGTATCTTCTCGCGCTGCTTGCGGTAGAGGATGTACGCCTTCGCGACCTCGCTGTAGCCCGCCTGACCGAGCACCTCCTCGACACTGTCCTGAATGTCCTCGACGGATATTTTGTCGTCCTTTATCTTGTGCTCAAAGTCGGCTGTCACACGCAGCGCGAGGAAATCTATCACCGACGGGTGATAATTGACGCCCTGCGCGTCGAACGCCTTCTTTATCGCCGTGCTTATCTTCGATATGTCGAACTCCGCGATCTTGCCGTCGCGTTTTATGACCTCATACATCTCTGTCTCCGCTCCTTTTTCTTTGCCTTCGTTTTGATATATATGTAACTGCTTTTACCGTCGCGCACCACATTTTGTGGCACGAAAGTTATTGTAGCACACTACATATAGTGCTGTCAAGGGCGGCGGACAAAAAATACAGGTCAAAAAAACGCTCGCTTTTTTGGCGGTTTTTTCTAAAAAACTATATATCAAAGGCGGTTCGGGCGATTTATTTAACGCCGCGCAAAGAGACGCTTTTCACATACGGACGCACGGTGTCCGCGTATTTTTCCATCTCCTCCCGCGACGGCGCCGTCAGCGGCGCGCCGCCGAGAATGTCGCCCGAATCGGCGAACTGCTGTAAATAGTATCTCTCGGCGCCGCGTATAAATTCGCCGATGCCGATAAAATCAGCGTCCGTATGGTATTCGCCGACGACGGTCGTGCGAAACTCGTACTCGACCTTCCCTTCGAGCAGTATCTGCACCGACTCAGACATCGCGTCCATGTCGACATTTCCGCCGCATGTGAGCGTATATTTCTCGGGCGAATTTTTTATATCCATCGCTACGTAGTCGACGGCGGCTTTGTCGACCGCGTCGCGGAGCCTGTTCGGGAACGTGCCGTTCGTATCGAGCTTGACGAGGAAGCCCATGTTCTTGACACGGAGCGCAAAATCGGTGAAATCGCGGTTAAGAAGCGGCTCGCCGCCCGTGAACGCGACGCCGTCGAGTATACCGTGCCGCTTCGATAAAAACGCGAAGAATTCGTCCTCTGTCATGATGTCGGGCACGCCCTTCACGAGCGAGGCGTTGTGGCAGAACGGGCAGCGCAGATCGCACCCTGCGGAGAAAACGGTGCACGCGACGTGACCCGGAAAGTCAAGGAGCGTCAGCTTTTGAAGTCCCGAAATTTTCATATGTCGTATCCTTTCACGCGGGCAGGACCCGCCGTCGGCAGTTTGTGTTCACAAACATTTTAATACGGTTTCTTTGATGTGTCAATAGCGCCGCGGCGCGCGAGCAACACACATTTTCGCGAAGCGAAATTGCCGCCGTCCAAGTAATGGCAACGCCACACTTTTCGCGAAGCGAAAATGTGTGTATAACGTCTTCTCGTTGCACTCGAAGCCGTCTTACACTTTTCGCTTCGCGAAAAGTGTGGGAGATACCCGTTATGGTAACGGTTTGCCGCGCGAGCCGCGAGCATCGCAATTTTCTGCATTCGCATATAATCGTTATGCATTTGCAGAAAACGCTGCTTTCGCAGCTTCTATTACGTCGCGGAGCGCGTCGGTGTCGGTGTCGCGGACAAGGGGCAGGCGCACCTCAGACGAGCACAGCCCGCACAGTCCGCACGCCGCTTTTACAGGTATCGGATTCGGCTTCGAAAACAGCGTGCGCGTGACGGGGTGCAGTATCTTCTGCATCTGAAGCGCATACGCGTGATCGCCCGTGAACCACGCGCGGCACATAGCGCCGACCTCACGCGGGAACAGATTCGATGTGACCGATATTATGCCGAGCCCGCCGAGCGCCAGCGTCGGCAGCGTCAGCTCGTCGCAGCCGCTGTAAAGCGCGAGCGAATCTCCGCACGCGGAGATTATGTCGGCGGCGAGCGCAAGATCTGCGGACGCCTCCTTGACGCCGACGATGTTGGGGTGATGGGCGAGCCGCTGATAGACGTCGAGAGGGATCGTCATCGCGGTGCGCGCGGGGACGTTGTAGACGAGCATCGGCACGGGGGACGCGTCCGCTATCGCGGCAAAATGTGCGTACAGACCTTCTTTCGTCGTTTTGTTGTAGTACGGCGTGACCGCCATGACGGCGTCGGCGCCGAGCGCGGACGTCTCCTTCGCGAGCCGGACGCATTTGGCTGTGTCGTTGCCGCCGACGCAGGCGATGACGGGAACGCGTCTGTCCGCCTCTTCTACGACCGCTTCCGTTACGGCGAGCACCTCGTCATGCGTCAGCGTCGCGGACTCGCCCGTCGTGCCCGTCGAGGCGAGCGCCGATATGCCTGCGTCGACCTGACGGCGGACGAGAGTTTTCATGCAGTCGATGTCGACGGCGCCGTCGCAAAACGGCGTCACGAGCGCGGTCGCAGCGCCGCGGAAAATGATGCGCTTGCCGGACGGAAGTTTTTCTTCGTATGTATATTCGCGGGACATAAATACCTCTAATTTTTTATTTGCGCCGACCGCCTTGAAATCGGCGCGTTTTTTTGATATACTGGCGCTGTGGCGCAGTATGTTCGTTTACATTATATGCGTATACGGCGGATGCGGCGAATGCGCGCATTGATAGGAATTACGGCGCGTAAGGGCGAAAACTTTGAATTCCACATTCGGAGGTCAAAATGCAGATAGTTCTCTGTGTCGTAAGCGTTCTTTTCGGCGGATTGTCGCTGTTGGCGGCTGTCAGTCAGATAAAGGCAAAAAGCGAAAAGAAGCCGCTCCCGGCGCTCACCATGGCAGTCGGCGCGCTGATTCTGTTCGCCTCCGTGATATGCAATATTGCCGCTTGGCGATTTGATTACATAATCGCTGTACTCGGGTGCGCTGCGATCTGCGCCGCGGCGATAATGAACGGTATTAAAAGCGGGCAGTTTCACATACAGCATCACATCATACGCATCACGCTGTCGGTAATACTGACAGTCGGGTCCATCTTTCTGTAAATGCGGCAAATGGACAAGGGGTTATCTGTCGTCGAGGGGGCTTTGTGGGTCCTCGGCTGGTTCGGCGTCATGCTGTTATACACATTTTTAGATGTGGCAGTATGGGGGAAAATTGCACCCAAAAAAGCGAGACTGCTGAATGTCGTCTCCGTCGCGCTCTGCATGGCAGGCTTTTTGAGTTTGTTGATGTCGAAATTTGATCTTCACATCGACATTGAGAGCGGGATTTCCGTTGAAGGAATTCTTTTGGCGGCAGGCTGTGCTGTGGCGATGTACTTTCTACTCGATAAATTCTTGGATCCTATATTTGAAGGTATGCTTCCGGGAAGCGAGGACCGCTATCGGGAGACGCTCGATCACCTGCGTGAAGCGCCGGCACTCAGCTTCATTCAGGTCTGCATACTCGCGCCGATTATGGAAGAAATTTTGATGCGCGGTTTCCTTCTCGGCGGGCTGTCGGTAAACTGTGGCAAAGTGACCGCGCTCATAGTGTCGTCGGCGCTGTTTGCGCTGCTGCATTTCAACATGGTGCAGACGCTCTCGGCGCTGATATGCGGGTTCATACTCGGACTTTTATATATAAAAACGAATTCCGTTATCTCTTGCATCGCGGCGCACGCGGGATATAATATGATCTCGTATTTTACGACGGTTTTTCGGGAACGTAAGGAAAGATGAGCCGCCGGCGCAAAAATCAAAGGGAGTTGCTTTATGGTTATAAAAAACGAACTGCCGAAAACGGAGCTTTTGAAATCGGATTTTTATTATGATCTGCCGGAGGAGCTTATCGCGCAGACGCCGGTCGAGCCGCGCGACTCGTCGCGGCTGATGGTGCTCGACAGGCAAACGGGCGAGGTGTCGCACCGCATATTCCGCGACATCGCCGACATGATAGAGCCGACGGACACGCTCGTGATAAACGATTCGCGCGTTATCCCCGCGCGTCTTTACGGCGAGCGCATAAACGGAAATGCGACGGGAGAGGTCGAGGTGCTGCTTCTCCGTCAGCGCGGCGAGGACGTGTGGGAGTGTCTTGTGAAGCCGGGCAAACGTGCGCGTCCTGGGCACAGGATAGCGTTCGGGAGCGGCGCGCTCGAGTGCGAGGTCGAGGACATTGTCGAGGACGGATGCCGCGTCGTGAGATTTTTCTACGACAGGGCGCGGTACGCGAGCATATACGCGGCGCTTGACGAGATAGGCACGATGCCGCTGCCGCCGTACATACACGAGCGTCTCGGCGACCGCGAGCGGTATCAGACCGTGTATTCGCGCATGGCGGGGTCGGCGGCGGCGCCGACGGCGGGGCTTCATTTTACGCGCGAGCTGATGGATAAAATCGAGGCGAAAGGGGCGAGGTTCGTGCGCGTGATGCTGCACGTCGGGCTCGGGACGTTCCGTCCCGTCGGCGAGGACAGAGTCGAGGACCACGTGATGCACACGGAGTTCATCACGGTGACGGAGGAAGCGGCGCGGACAATAAACGAGCGCCGCGGTGCGGGCGGCCGCATCATCTGCGTCGGGACGACGTCGTGCCGCACGCTCGAGAGCGCGGCGGACGAGAACGGCAAAGTTCACGCGGTCGCGGGCGACACGGGCATATTCATCTATCCCGGGTACAAGTTCCGCGCGACGGACGCGCTGATCACGAATTTTCATCTGCCCGAGAGCACGCTGTTGATGCTCGTGTCCGCGTTCGCGGGACGCGATCGTGTGCTCGACGCGTATAGGACGGCGGTAAAGGAGCGGTACAGGTTCTTTTCATTTGGAGACGCCATGTTCTTGCAGTGAGACGCGGAGCGTGATGTGAAGCGTGCAATTTTTGCGATTTCGTGTGCACAAGCGCGAAAGATGTGGTATTGATCTCGTCACGGACTTACATAACTTTTATAGATACGGCTTCTTTGAGCCGCTGTCGCAAACGGGCATCGTGCCGTCAGGCTTCCCAGCCTCACCTACGCTCACCGCGCTCATGCGTTGACGGCGCCGTCAGCTTCAAACGCAGACACGACGTTTTGACGGCGCACTCGCCCCGCCGCGAGGGAGCTGTTCGCAGATAGCTATGGCGCGATGTTCTTTTGGAGAGGGGGT
>CANQMJ010000138.1 GCA_947624945.1 uncultured Clostridia bacterium
TCGCAGGACCTTCTTCCCCGGCCGGAAATACAGTGACCGGTTTCCCATCGAGTTTATCAGCCTCGCCCGAATTGACGAGCGCTGTCAGCCTGTTCTGCGCGGCGAGGAAGATCGTCCTCGCGTCGTCGTCGAGCTCGGTGAGCCTCAGTCCGCGGAAATATGCAAGTACGTTCGGCATAGCAAGCGTCAGGAGCACCGCAATAATGGCAACGACTATAAGCACTTCCGCCGTCGTGAAGCCGACGGCGCGGCGCACCTTTCCGAAAAATTTTCTGATCATACCTGCCACCTGCCAAAAAAGAGCGAAATAAATTGCTTCCGCGCAAGAAACGAATGTCCGAAAAACCAAAACACAGCAGCGCGGTAATACCGTTTACGCTCATCGGTTTATTAAGCACTTCCGCCGTTGAACCGTATGCCGGACTCAAAATCGTTCATCTCAGTCGGCTGCGTTCTCGTAGAACGTGATAACACCCGAGACATGCAGCTCATTTGTTTCAACGTCGCCGTCGGACGGCGACAGCGTGAGACCCGAGAGCAGACAGCGGAACCCCGTGCCGGTAAGATTCGTTATGACCTCCTTCGCCTCCTCATATCCGGAAGCAGCAAAGGAGAATCTCATGGTGCGGACGGCGACGCCGTCGCTCACCGTTACCGTGTCGAAGCTGAGCTCGGGACTGACATTCGCGAAGATCGTGTTGAACTGTTGCATCAGCACCTGAATGTTGTCATAATTCGGCATGACCGTTATCTTGTCCTCGGGCATGGCGAATATCACGTCAAGCTCGTCCTTCATCGACTTGTAAACGGCGCTGCGCGCGTCCGCAACTATCTGCTGATCGGCGACCTCGCCGCGCTCGTTTTCGATCTCCGACATCCTGTTCACTATCGGATAGTGGACGAGATAGAAATAAAGACCGATAAGACCGATGAGGACGAGGACGAGGAGAAGCACTTTTTCTCTGCGCGATAAGTTTCTATTGATGTGCGACATCAACCCTCACCTCCTTCGGGAGTCTCTGCGATTTGGCTTGCATCCGCGAGCTCGACAGTCATGTTCGCTCTCGACTCGCCGGTGCCGACGCTCTCGCCGTACCCTGTCGTGGACACGGTGACGTGCTCGACGAGCGGATCGGACTCGAGCTTCTGCAAAAGCTCCGAGACCTGCTCGAGCGTCAGACCGCGCAGCGTCATTGAAAGCATCCTGCCCGAGACGGAAAGACTCTCTACACCCGCGATCGGGAACACCTCGCGTTCGAGCAGCTCAAGTACGTCGAGACGGTCCGCTATCGACTTGTCATATCCCGTATAATTGTAGCGGCTGTACTGCTCCGCGACCTCGTTATAGTCCTCATAGCTCTTTCTCGTCGCATCGAGCGCCGCCTTTTCATCCGCAAGCGCCGCCTCGAGCTCGCCGAGCTTCGCGAAGCGGTCGATGACCGCGAACTTCGCGAACAGCGCCGCGGCGATGATGATGAGGACTACCCACGGAATAACGACCGAGAGCCGTATCGGACTTTTTTCTTTCTGCAAAAGGTTCATCGTCGTCTTTGCGGACGGCTGACCTTTCCTCGGTACCGACTTTACAGACTTGCCTTCGGCTTTTCTTTCTTCAAGGACAGCATTTGCCATGACTGTATGCCTCCATCCCCGTTACTGCAGCGCCGCGCCGGCGGCAGCGGCTGCAAGATCGGCGTCCTCCGCCGTTTTTGCGGCATCGGGCCAAAATTCGCTCATGTCCGAAAGCGGCATATGCAGCGACTCACGAAGCATCTCGCACAGCGCCTCATTTCTTGCGCCGCCGCCGCAGATGTGGATATGCGACAGCCCGACTCCGCCGTTGTTGAAGCTGAAAAAGTTGGCTGCCTTCAAGACCTCGAGCGCGATATCGCTGTATATCGACTCGCACGCGGGGAGCCGCGTCGCGTTTTCGTAATCCTCGTCGAGATACGTCTCGGCGACGTGCGTGTCTATGTTGAAATGATCCGCTATCGCACCGACGAGCGACGAACAGCCGAAATCGAGCGCGCGGACGCTCTCGTACCTGTCGCCGTTGAACACATAAAGGCGGATGCCGGAGTGACCGATATCGAGTATGCAGTGCGAGTGACCGTCGCAAGCGCCGAGACGGATGAGGTTTATGTACGCCATCTCCTCGGGCACGATAGTCTTGAGCTTGAAGCCGGCGTGACGGAACATCTCATCATACTCGCGCACGAGCGACTTTGCGGCGGCTGCGGCGACGAGGTCGAGCTCGCGCGGCGAGCCGTCCTCGCCCGTGACAGTGTCGACAACCGTATAATCGAAATAATAATCGTTTTTGTCGCCCGTTATGTAGTCGCGGAACTCATACGGCAGATTGAACTGCAGCTGCCCGTCCGTCATATACGGGACGCGCGAGCGGCGGCAAAAACAGAGCGACGGCGGGAGCGAGAGCGCCGCATTTTTGACGTAGAGCTTTTTATCTTTGCGTACGCCGCGAAGGAAATCGCTCATCGCTTCATACGAAAGGATCCTGCCGTCGCGGATGAGCCCCTCGGGTATCTCCTCCATAACGACGCGCTTTATCCTGCCGCGTTCACGAACGGCGATATGCAGGTATCTGCTGCCGAAATCGAATCCGGCGCATTTTTCCTTCATGCTGCTCATAGTCATTTACTCCTTATCTGATGAAAAGTCCGAGATACCACGAAACGATCTGCTCACCCCACAAAACAGCCGGCACGGCGGCCGCCGCGAGCGACGGACCGAACGGGAACGGCTCGCCTCTCCGCTTACCGAGCGCGAAAAGCAGTCCGATGACGCACGCCAAAATGACGAGCAGGAGCGCGGGACCGGGACCGGTGAAAAGCGCGAGCATTGCGAGCAGCTTTATGTCGCCGCCGCCCATCGTCTCCCTTTTCATCGCCTTATCCATCAAAAGCGACACGGCGAGCAGCGCCCCGCCGAAAACGAGCGCCGAACCGACGCCCCACAAAAGACGCGCGAGCGGCTCGTCGTGCGCCGGCAGAAACGCGAAAAACACGACAGCGCCGAACGCCAATGCGCCGTTCGGCAGCTCCATCACGTCGAGGTCAACGAGGGAGAGATAAAAAAGCGCCGCAAAAAGCAGACACGTCTCGACAGTCAGGAGCGACAGCCCGAACCGCGCCGACGCGAGCATGAACAGCGCCGCCGACACGCACTCCGTTATCGGATACTTCGCCGGGATGCGCGCGCCGCAGAAGCGGCATTTTCCGCGCAAGAACACCCAACTGAAGATCGGCACAAGGTCGCGCGCGCCAAGCTCATGACCGCACGACATGCAGCGGGAGCGGCCGCGCGGGAGCTTTTCCCCGGTGCGGCGGCGCATCGCGGCGCAGTACAGGAAGCTGCCGGCGCACGCGCCGATGACGGCAGCCAAAAACAGCAGATATATTGATGCCGGGAGCGGCAGACGTGTGATCTCAAACATTTCGATTTGTCTTTGCATTTTATTTCCGGAGGCAGGGGTTAGGGATCAGAACGCGCCGCTGAACCTTAACCCCCGACCCCGGGGGGTCTCCCCCGGCGCAACCCTTCGCCGGGGGGTTAATGGAATATAGGGATTTAGGTTAAATGATACGTAAATGTTAGGAGCCGAGATCTACATCAGTTGTTACAACAGTCATTTCGCCTGTCGTTTTACCGTCATAAGTAGATGATGCTGTCACGTCGTTGGTGCGTGTTACAGTTAAATCCGAAATATCACCGTTTTCTGCGACGTTGCCTTTAATCACATAATAAATATCTTTTTCTGCGTCAAAGTCTACACTATCCGTAAGTGATTCAGGGTTCTGAAGAATAGCAGCTACACCGGCAGCTTTAAGAGCGCGAAGGTTTGCATCAAATGTCGCTTTTTTAGCGTTGTCAAGAGCGCCGAAGAAGAGCGGCATTGCTATCGCAACGAGTATCGCGATGATAGCGACAACGATGAGCAGCTCGGCAAGCGTAAAGCCCTTTTTGTTGAGCTTCTTGTTGAGAATGTTCTTCATTTTCGAATTTCTCCTTATATAAATTTTTTAAGGGCAGACGGGGCGCTGAGGCTTTTGTCAAGCGGCATACGCCCCGCCTGCCCGTCTGTTCTTTATATATTTCAACGCGGGTGGGTTGTTACCCGCGGTGAAAGCTTAGGTTTCTATATTGTTATGAATCAGCCGATCAGCCATTGATCCCAACTAAATTCATCAAAATTTTCCCCTGATGCTGTCAATGAAAAGAAGTAACACCATGCACCTTCATGTTCGCCGACCCAAGTTCTTGATTCTTCTACGGAACTGTAATAGCCGTTTTGCATTTTACACGGAAATTTACTTGGATTCTCAAACGTACCATTGAGGTTATTAAAGTCTTCTTCCTCAATCCATTCATATCCGGATAACAAAATATCGTTAGGGTCATAATCTTTCGGATTTCCGTTTTTGTCTTCTGATTCCATAACAAAAGGAATAATATCATGAACAAGAATATCTCCGTTTTTTGCAACAAATGCAGTTACCATCCAGTATCTTGCTGTTGTGCCGGGATCAGCTGGAGACAACAAGCCAAAATCCGGGTCTCTAAAATCCGTATTATATTTCTGAGGTCTGCTTAAAATAGGGTCGCTCAAAACTGCTTCAACAACAACCGCTTTTATAGCTCTTTTGTTCGCCTCGTCTCTTGCTTCCTCCGCTTTATCCATCGTTCCGAGGAAAAGAGGCATTGCTATCGCCACGAGTATCGCTATTATCGCAACGGCTATAAGCAGCTCCGCCAATGTGAAGCCGTCCTTGCCGCATCCTTGCCCGCGCATTTTCTTCATACAACAGCCACCCCTCTCTTTTTTCTCATCAGAACGCACCGGCGACGTTCGTCGTCATCGAGAATACCGGGATATATATCGCCACGACGATAAATCCTACGACAAGTCCCATTATTATCGTGATCGTCGGCTCGAGCAGCGACAGCGCCCTGTCGGACTCGCGCTCCGCCTCCGACGAGTAAAACTCGCCTATCGTCCGCAGCGTCCCCTCGAGCGAGCCCGAGTCCTCGCCTATCCTCGTCATCTCGACGAGCATCGCGGGCAGATATTTCACATCGGCGAGCACAGACGCCAGCGTCTGTCCCATCTCGAGCCTGTTGACCCTGCGCGCGAGCTCCGCGCCGACGCATCTCATGTCGAGCACCCGCGCCACTATCTCGACGGCATTGTTGACGGGCAGACCCGCGCCGAGCAGCGTCGACATCGTGTTCGCTATCTGCGCCGCCGTGTTCATCTTCGCGATCTTGCCGAGTATCGGCGTTTTCATCCGCACATTCGATAAAACTATGCTTCCCTTGTCCGTCCTGCGGTAGGTGAAGATGAAAATCCCTATCGCGGCGGCGAGCATCAGAAGTATCGGCCACGAGCTTGCGAAGAAATTGCTCATCGCCATAAGTATACGCGTCGGCAGCGGCAGCTCGCCGAGTCCCGACAGCATCGACACCATTCGCGGCACAAGGAACGCCATCACTATAGCTATTACGACTGCGGCAATGACGAGCAGCATGATCGGGTACGTCATCGCGGAGCGCACCTTCGATTTGACCTTGTGCGCGCGGTCGTAGTACGTTTTGAGCGATTCGAAGCTGTCCTCGAGCGTACCCGACTGTTCGCCCGCCCTCACCGACTCGATGAAGACGGCGGGTATCTTTTTCCCGTTTTTCTCGAGACTGCGCGACAGTGTGTAGCCGGCGGCGACGTCCGCGGCGCATGACGTGAGTATGCGCTTCATCAGTCTGTCCGACGTCTGCCCCGCGATGAGCTCGACGGTGCGGCTCATCGGTATGCCGGCGCGCAGCATTATCGCGAACTGGCTCGCCGTGAGCGCGAGCGTCTTGTCCTCGACCCACAGCGGCTCGTTGATGTCTATATTGATCTTACGCTTTCCCTTGACCGGCGTCAGCTGCTCGACTATCGGGCATCTCTGCTTTATCTGGTCGACGGCTTCGTACTCGTCGTATGCCTCGATGATCCCGCTGACGGGAGTTCCGTCCGCGGTCCTCGCCCGGTACTTGTATGTTGTCACCTCGAACTACCTCCGATCAGTTCAGATGCCCGTGTTCCTCTTGACGTATTCCGCGTCG